>JBJTGD010000335.1:0-2885 GCA_046093735.1 Acidimicrobiia bacterium
CCCAACCACGAAGCGCCTTCCTCGCTCCCATCGATCGCCTGGCCAACACCATCACCCTCGCCCTCATCGCCGTCGGCGTGCTGGCCGTGATCAGCGCACTGCTCATCGCCCGACGACTGTCACGACCGATCGGCGCGCTGACGCGCGCAGCGCGCGCCGTCGAGGACGGAGGCGCGCCCGACGCCGCCGAACTCGATCGCATCGGCCGATCGGGCGATGACGTCGGTCGGCTGGCCCGGGTGTTCTCCCGCATGGCCGAACAGGTGGCCACCCGCGAACGCAAGTTGAAGGAACAGGTCCGGTCGCTCAAGGTCGAGATCGACCAGGAACGTCGACGCAAGGAGGTGGAGGAGGGCACCGACAGCGACTTCTTCCGCGATCTCGAGGGTCGGGCCGCCGAGATGCGCCGACGGGCCAAGGGCGACGAATGAACATGCATCCGCATCGATCACACGAACCTCGAGCCCGTCGCGCCCTTCGCACGATGACGGTGATCGTCGCGGCACTGTCCGCCATGGCGCTGCTGAGCACGGCATGCTCGACCTCGGACGCGGCGAAGGACTGTCCGCCCCGGGCCATCGCCTTCATGGGCCCGATCACCGGCAGCAACGGTGCCGACGGTCGGATGTTCCGCAGCGGCATCGAGACCGCACTGGCCATGGCCGAGGAGCAGGGCGCGCTGGGCGGATGCCCGGTGGGCCTGGTCACCTTCGACACCCGGGCCGATCCGCAGGTGGCCAAGGCCATGGCCACCCGGATCGCCGAGGACCCGCAGATCCTCGCCGTCGTGGGCCCCTCCTACTCGGGCGAGACCGCCGCAGCCATGCCCATCCTCGAGGCGGCCAACGTGCCCGTCATCACCGCGTCGGCCACCAACCCCGAGCTGGGCACCAAGGGCTGGCGGTGGTTCCACCGGGTGGTGGTCGACGACGCCACCCAGGGCCCGGCCGCCGCCGCCTACATGGTCGAGCGCTTCGCCGTGCGCACCGTGGCCGTGGTCGATGACGGCAGCCTCTACGGCAAGGGTCTGGCCGATCTCGTGGCCACCGCACTTGGTTCGCGCGGCGTGGTGGTGGCACTGCGTCTGCAGGTCGAAGCCGAACGCCTCGACTACCGAGTGGCCGTGGAATCGATCCGTTCCCTCGGCGCCGACGCCGTCTACTTCGGCGGTGTCACCGGACCGGCTGCCCGACTCGTCCGACAGTTGCGCAATGCCGGCGTGACCGCCGAGTTCGTGACCGGCGATGCCGTGTTCTCCCCCGAGTTCCTGACGCTGGCCGGTTCGGCCGCCGAGGGCGCCACCATCACCTGTCCGTGCACCGTCGGCGGAACAGGAGCCGCCGCCCGGGAGTTCGACGCCGCGTTCCGGCGCCTCACCGGCACCACGCCCTCGAGCTACGCCGCCGAGTACGCCGATGCCACCCGCCTCGTGCTCGATGCCCTCGCCGCCGGGGCTCGCACTCGCGCCCAAGTAGAGAAGTCCCTCGACGGCGCCGACGTCGAAGGCATCACCAAGCAGTTGTCGTTCGACGCCGATGGTCAGATCCGTCGCGGTCCGGTGTTCGTGTTCACCATCACCAACGGCGTCTTCGTCCCCACGGCCTCGGTGGAACGGGGTGTGGTCACGGTGCTGCCGACCAACTGAATCGAGTCGCGCCGTCGCCGGCCCGGCGTCGATCGACGGCCGTGACCTCGAGGATCTCGAGGATGTCGGCATTGATGCGGTCCGTCTCCGAGAGGGTGTCGTCGAGCGAGTGCTGTCCGACGACGTTGCGCAATGTCGTCTGGGCGATCTGGTTGATGGCGGCGGTCACGCTCTCGATCACCACCACCGACTTCACCGGATCGATCACCCGGTAGTAAGCCACCGCCGCGATGTCCACGCTGACGTTGTCGCGGGTGATGATCTCCTGCGACTGGATGGGCATGGTCACGATGCGCAACGACACCATGTGCAGGCGGTCGATGATCGGTGCGATCACGCGCAGACCGGGTTGCTTCACCCCGATCACGCATCCGAGTCGGAAGTGCACTCCGCGTTCGTACTCGCGCACCACCCGCAGACACGACGCGACGATGAGCAGTACCACGACCACCACAGCGGCGACGACGATGAGGGTGACGAACACGAACGCCCCTTTCCACGCGATGGTGGCACTGTGCCTGCGCGCAGGATCCCGTGCGACCCCTCATGGGGCGATCGAGACCCCTGCGCTCGACCCCACCTCTAGGATCCGCCGATGGCCGGCGTCGCCGAACTTCCCGTGCTGGACATGGCCGATCCGGCGTTCTGGGCCGATATCCACACCCCGCTGCGAACCGCCCGGGCGGAGGCGCCGTTGGCCCGCACTCCGTCGGGAGAGGTGATCATCCTCGGCCATGCCGAGGTGGAGCAGTTCCTCCGTGATCCGCGGATGCGCACCACGGACCTCCTGGCCACCAACGGGCTCACCTCCGGACCACTGCACGAGTGGTGGAGCCGGGTGATGTTCTCCACCGATCCTCCGGACCACACCCGCCTGCGCCGTCTGGTGTCGCGGGCCTTCACCCCCCAACGCATCGAGGCCCTCGAGCCGACCATCGTCGCCATCGCCGATGCCGTGCTCGAGCCGCACCTCGAACGGGGTGAGCTCGACCTGGTGGCCGACTACGCCCACCATCTCCCCATCCGCGTGATGGGCCACATGCTGGCGGTGCCCGACGCCGAGTTCGACCTCTTCGCCGAGTGGACCGCCGATCTCGGGCTCGTGTTCTCGGCCATCGTCGATACCAACCTGCGGTCACGACTCGAGGGCAGTTACCTCGCGCTCGATGACTACGTCCGCGATCTGATCGCCCGCCGACGACGTGCACCGGGTGACGATCTGCTCAGCGCGCTCATCGCC
>JBJTGD010000336.1:0-3858 GCA_046093735.1 Acidimicrobiia bacterium
CCGCAACTTCCGCGACCTCGACGACCGCGGCCGCCGGCGCCGAGGGTTCGGGCGTCGACCGCTTCGATCGGGTGCGGGTGGTCTCCACCTCGCCCTCCTCGCGCAGTCGGGCGAAGACATCGGCGGCCTTGCCGGACCGGACCACTCGCACCGACGAGGACGTGCGTCCTTCGGTGACGGCGCGCAGCGTGGTCGGCCGGGTCGGCTCCGGTACTGGTTCGGGTTCCGGCGGGGGCTCCGACCGGGGTTGGGCTGCCGCTCGGGGCTCGGGACGAGCCGCCGGCGCAGGCCCGGGCGCACGGATGATCCGCACCGTCTCGGCCGGCGCGGCGTCCTCCGAGGAGGTCTCGACCGGAGGGGGGTCGGTGGGCGCAGCATCCACTGGAGCCGACTCGACGGGCGGGGGCACGACGGTCAGTCGAGGTGGCTCGGGAGCCGGCGTCTCGACGATCGGTGGTGCGACCACCAGTGACGGGGCCGGCGGGTCGGCGTCGAGCCCATCGGCCTCGGTCATGGTGGTGATGGTCTCGGCCAACTCGGCCTCCACCGCTTTCAACGCCGCCTGTTCGGCGGCGATGCGGCCGTCGGGCAACGCCGCCTTCACCTCGTCGGTGGCCACGGCGACGGTCGTGCGCACGGAGTCGAAGGCGGCCAGGAGCCGATCACGACTGGCCTGCAACTGCTCGATCTGGTCGCGCAGGCCCTGACGACGGCGCGACAGGTCGTCGAGCATGCGCTGTCGCACTTCCTGCGCTTCAGCCAACATCTCGCGTCCTCGCCGCTTGGCGTCGTCGATGATGGCGATCCCGTCGGCTTCGGCCCGGGCGAGGTCGATCTCCAACCGGTTGCGGACCTCGGAGGCTGCGGCCTCGGCCTCCACCGTGCGGCGAGCCACGAGGCTGTCGGCCTCCTCCATCCGCTGCGCCGCCAGCGACTCGGCCTCATGACGAACCCGAACCGACTCGTCGTGCGCCTCTCGCACCATGCGGTCGACGCTCTCCTCGGCGCGGGCCCTGATGTCGGCCGCCGCCGCGCGAGCCGCGTCGAGCACCCGGGCCGTCTCCTCGCCCACGATGCGAGTGAGGTCGGCCGACTCACCGAGATCGATGGGTGCGGCGCGAGCTGTGGACTGGGCGGCGGCCAGAGCCCGCTCCAACTCGCCGATCCGTGCCGTCATGGCCCGCATTTGGCCGGCGATCTGGCGCAGGTACCCCTCGACCTCGGCCGGATCGGCTCCGCGGCGGACGGTGGAGAACGTCCGATCGAGGATTCGATCGGGATCGACCGGGCCAGACACGTCGGGGGACATACCCCAACGGTACCGACGGTCCCGCCTCTCGCCGGTGATCCCCCGTCACCGGGGGTCGCTCAGGGGCGCGGGGGTGCCGGCGGCAGGACCGCGTCTCCCCCACCGACGGTGGCCAGCACCGCCAGCGCGTCATCGAGCGTCTCCACCGGTTCGATCCGCAGACCCCCGGCGTGGGCCCGGGCCTCCTCGAGCTCGCTGGCCGGTACCAGCATCAATTGCACACCCTGGCGGCGAGCGGCCACCACCTTCTGGGGCACCCCGCCCACCGGGCCCACCCGGCCATCGAGCTGCATCGTGCCGGTGGTGGCGATGCTCAAGCCGCCCGTGATGCTGCCCGGGGTGAGCACGTCGAGGATCCCGAGCGTGAAGGCCAGACCCGCCGAGGGCCCGCCGACCGAACCGGAGTCGATCGAGACCTCCACGGGGAACTCGAACGACAGGTCACGGGTGAAGGTGGTGACGCCGAGGTACCCCTTGGCGGGATCATCCGGGCGGGAACCGACCACGACCTCGACCCGCCGGGCCGGGCGCGCCCCCTCCCGTGACTCATCGAACGGTTCGACATCGAACACCAGCACGGTGCCGGGCGACGAGGCCGACACCGCGCCGATCAGTTCCTCGCTCAACTCGACGGGTCGACCATCGACGGCGGTGACCACGTCCCCGGGCACCAACGAGCCATCGGCCGGACCCCCCTCGACCACCGAAGCGATGACCGCACCCGTCCCGAGGCGTCGGATGTCGTACCCCAACCGCCGCAACGCCTGGTACTGCGCCGCATCCTTGGAGGTGGCCATCATGCGCAGGTCGAGGTCGCGATTCTCCCCGGGTGAGAGTCGTCCGAGGATCTCCTCCGACGAGCGGAGCTGCTGGGTGCCGTTGATCCATGCGGCCACCACCTCGATCGGAGTGACCTGACGCATCGAGACGGTGAGGAAATCGACGGCGCCGTCGTTGTCGAACGTCTCGGCGCCACGCACCGTGATGAGGTCCTCGGTGGCGCGCGACATTCCGGGGGAGAGCACGTAGTACGGCAACCGCACGATCAGTGAGGCCACCAGAGCCACAACGGCGATCGTGATGGCGGCGACCCCGAGTCGGCGCCGCCACGTCCACCGGGCGCGGCGCGCCGACGCAACGGGCACGGTGGTCGGATCGGGTTCGGCCATGGGACTCCGAGGTGACGACGGCCAGAGCAGCCTGCCACGGGGCGGGGTCACACCGGTCGCGACGGGATGCGACGGGATGCGAGGATGGAACGGTGAAGTCGTCGCGTCGCCCCCGCCAGCAGTGGCAGCCCGTGCTCGGTGACGACATCGGTCCCACCCGTGGCGCGCAGGCCCGAAGTGCGGTGGGCCTGTTCGTCCTGCTCGTGGTGCTCGGCGTGGCCGCCGCCGGCACCCTGGGTCTGGTGGCGCTGGCACTGCTCACGCTGGCCGGCGCATCGATCGGCTGAACGATGGCAGAGGACAGCCCGCGACCCCGGCGCGACCTCGACCCGGTCGTGGCCCGACGTCGAGCGGCCGCCGTGGCCGGACACACCGGTGACGCAGGTGCCGCGCGCGCGCTGCTGACCGATGAGGAACCCTCGGTGCGGGCCAGCGCGCTGGGGGCCCTGCACCGCCTCGGTGGACTCGACCGCCGTGAACTCCTCGTCGCGCTGCGCGACCGTTCCCCGCTCGTCGTGCAGCGCGCCTGCGCGATCTCCACCACCTGGGGCGGGGCCGTGGGTGATCCTCCCGATCCAGCCGTGGCGGCCGCGGTGGCCAAACTGCTGGACCATGCCGACGACAGCGTGGTGGAGACGGCCGCATGGGCCTGCGGAGAGCGCCCACCGGCCACCGAGCAGGTCGTCACCCGCCTGTGTGCCATCGGCACGGGCCACCCGGATTCGCTGTGTCGCGAAGCGGCCATCGCGGCGCTGGGTGCGCTCGGCGATCCGGGCGGACTCCACGCCATCCTCGCCGCCACCGGCGATCGGGCGACGGTGCGACGTCGGGCCGTGCTGGCCCTGGCCGCTCATGAGGGCCCCGAGGTGGACGCAGCGATCGAACGGGCGTTGGACGACCGCGACTGGCAGGTGCGTCAGGCAGCCGAGGACCTGCGCGATCCCCCGGTCACTCCCTGAACCCGCTCAGTCCATGAACCCGCTCAGTCCATGAACATGTTGCGCAGCGACTCGAACGACTCGATGCAGTGTCCGGCGCCGAGTACGACCGTCTCGAGCGGGGCGTCCACCAGTCGCACGGGCACGTTGGTCTCCGCTTCGAGACGCAGATCGAGACCGCGCAGCATCGCTCCACCGCCCACGAGGTAGATGCCCTGCTCGATGAGGTCCTGGGCCAACTCGGGCGGGGCCTGACCCAGGCAGGCGATCACCGCGTCGACCATGGCCGAGACGGGTTCGTCGATCGCCTGGCGCACCTCCTCGGCCGTGAGCACGACCGTCCGGGGCAGACCGCTCATGAGTTCGCGTCCGCGCACCTCGGCCGCGAATTCGTTCTCGGTGGGGTAGGCCGAGCCGATGGTGACCTTGATCTCCTCGGCCG
>JBJTGD010000337.1:0-8358 GCA_046093735.1 Acidimicrobiia bacterium
CTGGCCGTCGACTCCCCCGGCTCCATCGTCAACATCTCGAGTGTGGGCGGCAAGATCGCGGGGCCGGGATCGAGCAGGGGGGAACATGGGACGTTGGAGCCGCGAGGAACTCGAGGACGCCTTCGATCGCTACCAGCAGGCGGCGTTGCACAGCGCGCAGTCGGGCGATTGGTCGTCATGGGCCGACTGCTTCACCGAGGACTGCTTCTACAAGGAGCACATGTACGGCGAGATGGCCGGACGGGCCGCCGTGCTCGAGTGGATCACCCGTGTCATGACCCAGGAGGACCCGGGACGCTCGATGCACGCCTTTCCCATCGAGTGGTCCATCATCGACACCGACCGGGGCTGGATCGTGTGTCAGGTGTGGAACCGCATGGACGATGCCGGTGACGGCAAGGTCCATCAGGAGTACAACTTCACCCTGCTCAAGTACGCCGGTAACGGGAAGTTCTCCTATGAGGAGGACATCTACAACCCGATGGCCTTCGGCAAGATGATCGCGGGCTGGGAACGCGGCAAGAAGAAGGCCGCCGAACGCAACGCCGGATGATGACCGATCGCACCGCCCGCCGGTGCGATCAGGTTCCGATCCCGGGCCATGTGCGCCCGACCGTGCACGACGGATCGTCGTAGCGGGCATCGGCGCGCCAGTCACCGAGACTCCAGCCCGCGGCCGACGCCGGGATCGGCCACGAGCGGGCCAGCGTGTCGTGGATGGCCACGGCCAGCAGCGCGGCGCCATCGGGACAGAAGTGGGTCAGGTCCAACTTGCGCACCCGTCGCCCGGCGAACTCGTAGACCGGACGGCCGGAGTCCGACAGGACACGGTCGAGGTCCATGTACTCCACCTCGCCCGGATAGTTGGCGACGACGGCGCGCATGATCGAGTTGAGGGGTCCTTCGACGATCGTCTGCGTCGGTCGACCGGCGTCGGCCACCGTCGGAGGGATACCGAGCAGCAGGACCTTCGTATCACCGACGGTGAGGAGCTCGAGTGCCTCGCGCAGTGACACGTCGAAGGCCTCGGGCGTGTAGCGCCCCTGCATGATGTTCAGCGTGTCGACCAGACCGAAGGAGGTGACCACCACCTCCGGTCGGGTCTCGGCCGTGCCGCGCACCAGCATTTCCTTCCAGTCGAATCCTTCGGGGAGGTAGCCGGGGCCCGGTCCGAATCCGTAGCCGGCGATGTGCCATTCGGCGACGGCCACCACTCCGGTGGAGGTGAGGTTGGCCCGAATGGCCGGGGCGGCGTCGTAGGCCAGTGAGTCGCCGAACAGGGTGACGCGCAGCGGCTGCGCCGCGTCGAGCAGTCGTCCGGTGGTCGGTCCGGCGAACGCTCCTTGGAGCGCGGGCAGCGTGGTCGTGGTGGACGACGTGGCGGTCGACGTCGTCGATCGCTCGGTGCAGCCAACGAGCGTGAAGGCGGCGACGGAAAGCAGGGTGGCGACGAGCGCGACGGCGGTCCGCGCCGGACGCGCCGCCGGACGCGCCGCCGGACGTCCTCGGTTCAACGGATCTCGGGGGTGACCCGCACGCCGCTGGCGAAGAAGGCCTGACCCTCGGCCAGCGCCTCGGGTCGATTGCCGATCTCCACCAGATGGTTGGCGGTGGCGATGGCCTGGGTCCGGGGCATGTTGCGACGGGCCCACAGCGACCGCAGCGTCCCCTGCACGGCGATCTGCGGCAGCGACGCGAGCTTGGTAGCGATCTCCAGTGTGCGGTCCAGCAGTTGCTCGCCGGGAACGACCTCGCTGACCATCCCCCAACCGAGTGCGGTCTGCGCCGAGATGCGTTCGAAGTTGCCCATCAGCGACATGCGCACCAACTCACCCCATGGCATCTGGCCGAACATGAACATGGGCTCGAAGCAGGCGGCCATCCCGTAGGTCGTGTGCGGGTCGAAGAACGTCGCGTGTTCGGCGGCGATGATGAACTCGCACTCACCCAGCGCGTAGAACGCGCCACCACCGGCCATGCCGTTGACCGCGGCGATCACCGGCTTCCACAGGTCGGCCTGCTTCGGGCCGAGCTTGAGCATCGGATCGTCCATCATGAACGGCGAGTCGGGCTGGCGGTTGTCCATGGCGAAGTCACGGTCGATGCCGGTGCAGAACGCCTTGTCGCCGGCGCCGGTCAACACCACCACCTTCACCGAGTCGTCGTAGCGCAGCTCCGACCACAGGTTCCACAACTCGTCGACGAGCACCGCATCGGCCGAGTTGTACTTCTCGGGTCGATTGAGCGTGATGACACCGACACCGTCGGTCACGTCGAACAGGAGCGTCTGGAACGAAGAGGGGATGGCCATCGGCGCAGACTACCGACCGCTCCGGCCCGCCATCTCCGGGATCTGACGCTCCGTCAGATCGGTCGGTAGTGTGCGCCCCCATGCGAGCTGACGAGCAGTGGGCAACCATCGGCCGGCTGGTCCTGGCCGACGGGGACCGGTTCGGCGCCGTCGAGGCCCTGGTCGATGGCGAGCTGCGCCTCGACTTCGCCCAACTGCGCGACGCGGTGATCGACGCCGCTCGGGCGCATATCGCTGCCGGGGTGGCCAAGGGCGATCGGGTGGCCATCTGGGCCCCCAACATCGCCGAGTGGGTGGTGTCCGCCCTCGGTGCGGTGACCGCTGGTGCCGTGCTGGTGCCCCTCAACACCCGGTACAAGGGCGTGGAGGCGGCCGACATCATCGACCGCAGCGGCGCGTCCGTGCTGTTGTGCGTCAACGGATTCCTCGGCAACGACTACGTGGCGATGCTTCAGGGGCTCGATCTGCCGTCGCTGCGTCACATCGTCGTCCTGCGCGGTGATGCGCCGGCCGGCACGATCTCGTGGGACGCCTACCTGGCTGCGGGCGCCGATGTGACCGTCGCCGACGTCGAGGCCCGCCTGGCCTCCGTCGGCCCCGGCGACCTGTGCGATCTCGTGTTCACGTCGGGCACCACGGGCAAGCCCAAGGGTGTGATGGTCACCCACGCGCAGACATTGCGTGTGTTCGAGGTGTGGTCCGAGGTCGTCGGCCTCTCCGAGGGCGACCGGTATCTCATCGTCAATCCCTTCTTCCACACCTTCGGCTATAAGGCCGGGATCATCGCCTGCCTGCTGCGCGGCGCCACCATGCTGCCCGAGCCGGTGTTCGACGTGGATCGTGTGCTCGATCGCATCGAGGCCGAACGTGTCTCGGTCCTGCCCGGTCCGCCCACGTTGTTCCTCACCATCCTCGACTCACCCGATCGGGCCACTCGTGATCTCTCGTCGCTCCGGGTCGGTGTGACGGGTGCTGCGGCCATCCCCGTGTCGATGATCGAGTGGATGCGCGACGACCTCGGGTTCTCCACCGTCATCACCGCCTACGGGCTGACCGAGGCCACCGGCACCGTCACCATGTGCCGGGCCGAGGACGATCCCGAGACCATCGCCCTCACCAGCGGTCGGGCCATCCCCGACACCGAGGTGCGCATCGTCGACGAGCAGGGCAACGAGGTGGCCTGCGGCGAGCCCGGCGAGATCGTGTGCCGCGGTCACAACGTCATGCTCGGCTACCTCGACGACCCGGCGGCCACGGCCGAGACGATCGACGCCGAGGGCTGGCTGCACACCGGTGACGTCGGCGTGATGGACGAGCGCGGCTACGTGCGGATCACCGATCGCACGAAGGACATGTTCATCGTCGGTGGCTTCAACGCCTACCCGGCCGAGATCGAGAACCTGCTCATGGGCAAGGGCGACTTCGCCCAAGTGGCGGTGATCGGCGTGCCCGACGAGCGGATGGGTGAGGTCGGGATGGCCTTCCTCGTGCCGCGCCACGATGCCGGTGGCGCCCGCATCGACGTCGATCTCGACGAGCTGCGCGGTTGGTGCCGCGAGACGATGGCCAACTTCAAGGTGCCCCGTCACTTCCGCGTGGTCGATGCGTTGCCCACCAATGCCAGTGGCAAGGTCCTCAAGGTCGAGTTGCGGGCCGCAGCAGTCGACGAACTCACCGGGAACTGAGATGCCGCTGCCGTCCGCGCCCTTCGACGGCGAGTTCGCCGATCTGTGCGGACTGTTCGACGTTGTCGCCGCCGAATGTGGCGATGTCGAGGCCTTCGTGGACGGCAACGGACCGGTCACCGAACGTCGTCGCCTGACCTTCGCCGAGTGGGGACGGGCCGCCGACGGAGTGGCCACGCGTCTGTCGACGATGGGCGTCGGCCGGGGCGATGTCGTCGGCATCTCGCTGCCCTCGTCGATCGACTACGCCATCGCCTATCAGGCCGTGCTGCGCCTCGGGGCCATCGCCTCGGGCATGAATCCGCGACTGGGTGTGGCCGAGACCGCCCACATCATCGAGAAGTCCGAGCCGACAGTGGTGATCACCGCCGCCGATCCCACCGGCGCGCTCGCCACTGCGCCGTTGCTGTGGGTCGATGAGTTGCGCGAGGCGTGCGACGATCCCGTGTTCACCGCTCGGCCGACCGTGGGGCTCGACGACCCGGTGGCGAGCGTGTGGACGTCCGGCACCACCGGCAAACCCAAGGGCGCCGTGTTCGACGCCGGGTGCATGCGGGCCATGACCCGCGCCGCCGGTCCGCTCAGTCGTGTCGGCGACCGCCGACTCTCTCCGCTTCCCTTCGCCCATGTCGGCTACATGACGCGGGTGTGGGACGAATTGCAACACGTCATCACCACGGTGATCTGCCCGACGCCGTGGACGGCGGCCGGTGCCCTCGACCTGATCGCCACCGAACGCGTCACCGTGGGCCAGGGCGTTCCCGCCCAGTGGCAGATGATGCTGGCTCACCCCGATCTCGCCGCCACCGACACGTCGTCGTTGCGCATCGTGTCCTCGGGTGCGGCCCGCATCCCGCCCGAGATGGTGCGGTCGATGCGCGCCGTCTTCGGGGTTCCCGTGGTGGTCCGTTACACGAGCACCGAGGCCTGTGTCTCCACTGGTACCGCGCTCGACGACCCCGATGAGGTCATCTGCAACACGGTGGGGACGCCCGGCGAGGGAGTGGAGATGGAACTGCGACTCGACGAGGGTCGCGGTCGTGTCGTCGAGCGGCTGGCCGACCGATCGGGCGACACCGAGGTGGGCACCGTCTGCCTGCGCAGCCGGGCGATGATGCGGGGCTACTGGCGCGAACCGGCGCTCACCATCGAGGCCATCGACGCCGAAGGATGGCTGTTGACCGGCGATCTCGGCCATCTCGACGGCCGCGGTGACCTGCGCCTCGACGGGCGCAGCACCGAGATGTACATCCGGGGCGGGTACAACGTGTACCCGATCGAGGTGGAGAACCTGCTCGGCCAGCATCCGCAGGTGGCCCGCATCGCCGTCACCGGCACCGCCGCTCCCGTGCTCGGTGAGATCGGTATCGCCTTCGTGGTGCCGGCCGATCCGGCCGATCCGCCCACGCTCGAGGACCTTCGCGAGCTCGCCGTGTCGCGGCTGGCCTCCTACAAGGCGCCCGACGCGCTGGTGGTTCTCGACGAGTTGCCGCTGACGGCGATGTCCAAGATCGACAAACGGGCGCTGGCCCCGGCGGCCGCTGAGGCCGAGCAGGCGTGGGAACGCTGATCGTCCAATGGAATCGGGAAACGAAAGGAACACTTGACGATGGGAATCTGTGACGGGAAGGTCGTCATCATCACCGGTGCCGGTCGCGGTCTCGGGCGCGAGCACGCCCTGGCCTTCGCCGCCGAGGGCGCCAAGGTCGTCGTCAACGACGTCGGTGCATCGCTGCAGGGTGAGGGCAACGACGCCTCGCCGGCCCAGGAGGTCGTCGACGTGATCCGCGCCGCGGGGGGTGAGGCCATCACCAACGGCGATGACATCAGCGATTGGGACGGCGCCGGCCGACTGGTGCAGCAGGCGATCGACACGTTCGGTGGCCTCGACACGGTGGTCACCAATGCCGGCATCGTGCGCGACCGCATGTTCGTGAACATGACCGTCGACGAATGGGACGCCGTGATGAAGGTGCACCTGCGCGGCACGTTCTGTCCGGTGCGGCATGCCGTCGACTACTGGCGGGCCGAGTCGAAGGCCGGCCGCCAGCGCGACGCCCGGGTCGTCACCACCTCGTCGGGAGCCGGCCTGCACGGCTCGATCGCCCAGACGAACTACTCGGCGGCCAAGGCGGGCATCGCCACCTTCACGATCAACATCGCCGCCGAGCTCGGACGAATCGGTGTGATGGCCAACTCGATCGCTCCGTCGGCCCGCAGTCGCATGACCGAGGAGGCGTTCCCGGAGATGATGGCCAAGCCCGAGTCGGGCTTCGACGCGATGGACCCGGCCAACATCAGCCCGCTCGTGGTGTGGCTGGGCAGCCCGGCATGTTCGGTCTCGGGCCGGGTGTTCGAATGCGCAGGCGGACTCATCAGCCTGGCCGACGGCTGGCAGGTCGGGGCCGAGTTCGACAAGGGCGCCAAGTGGGAGCCGGCGGAGATCGGTGCCGTCGTCGACGACCTGGTCGCCGCCGCCCCGACCCCGTTCCCGGTGCACGGCACCTGACCACGGCATCGACCGGGCCGACCACCATGACCGATCCCGTCGACGACCTCACGGCGACCGACGGCCGCGTCATCGGTCAACGAGCCCAGCAGACGCGCCGTCGACTGCTCGATGCCACGGCCGCGCTCCTGCGCGAGCACGGCGCCCTTGACGTGAAGGTCCTCGATGTGGCTCGCGAGGTCGGGGCTTCGCCGGCGACCTTCTACCAGTACTTCACCGACGTGGAGGACGCCGTCCTCGCGCTGTCACTCGAATTGGTCGAGCAGGTGCGGCCCATCCAGAGCCGGTTCGAGCTCGACTGGTCGGGACCCGACGGACCTGACCTCGTCCGGTCGATCGTGTCGGACTATCTGGACTTCTGGGACGAGCACGGTGCGGTGTTGCGCACGATGCTCCTGCGGGCCGACGAGAGCGACGAGCGTTTCCGTGAGGTGCGACGCCAGTACAACGCGCCGTTCAAGACGGCCATGGCCGCCAAGGTCCGTGACGCGCAGCAGTCCGGTCGCCTCACCCGCTCGCTCGATCCAGAGGCCACCGCTGGCGCGCTGCTGGCGGCGATGGATCGCCTGCCGAACTACCGGCAGGGGTTCGAGAAGCGGGGCACGACACGAGCGGCGATGATCGAGACGGTGGCACTGCTGCTCCACTCATCGTTGACCGGACGCCCGTTGGGCTGAGGGTCACCAGCCCCGATAGCGGACCTCGCGGCGTTCCTTGAAGGCGGCCACGCCCTCCTGGAAGTCCTGCGAGTAGGAGGCCATCTCCTGGGCCCAGGCCTCGTCCTCGAACGCCGTCTGGCGACTCGACTCCAACGAGCGGTTGAGCAGCCACTTCGACAGCATCAGCGCACGGGTGGGGGACTCGGCCAGTCGTCCCGCCCACTCGGCGGTGGTGGCGCGCAGTTCGGCCTGGGGCACGACCTTGTTGATGAGTCCGAGCCGCTCGGCCTCGTCGGCCCGGATGTCGTCGCCGAAGAAGATCATCTCCTTGGCCTTGTGCAGTCCGGTGAGGCGGGGGAGCATCCACGCACCGCCTCCGTCGGGGGTGATTCCTCGCCGCACGAACACCTCGATGAACTTGGCGTTGTCGGCGGCGATGGTGAGGTCGGCGGCGAAGGCGATGTGGGCGCCGATACCGGCGGCGGTGCCGTTCACTGCGGCGATGACCGGCTTCTCGCAGTCCATGATCGAGGCGACGAGACGCTGGGCGCCGCGCTTGATGTTGCGGCCCACGTCACCGAGCACCTTCTCGGGCGCGTCGGGAGGTCCGGGGTTCACGGGAATCCGCGACACGCGCAGGTCGGCGCCGGTGCAGAAGTGACGCTCACCGGCGGCGGTGATGACCACGCAGCGCACGTTGAGGTCGTTGCTGGCCCCTTCCATCAACTCGATCGTGCGGTTGCGCTGATCAGGAGTGATGGCATTGGCGGCATCGGGGCGGTTGAGCGTGAGCCACGCCACGCCGTCGTCGCCCACTTCCCACAGCAGTTCGTCGTCCACGTTCGTCTCGTCGGTCATGAGCGTCGTTCTACCACCACGGGCATGTGTCGGATCCCGGTGTGGCGATTCGAGCGGGTCCACTCGATCGGTCCGGTCGGTACGAGGTGGGTGTCGGTGCGATCGAGATGGGCGAACAGCTCCTCGTAAAGCACCGTCATCTCCAGCCGGGCCAGGTTGGCACCGAGGCAGTGATGGATGCCGTGACCGAAGGCCAGATGCGGATTGGGACTGCGGCCCGCGTCGAACTCGCCGGCCCGCTCGAACGCCTCGTCGTCGCGGTTGGCCGAACCCTCCCAGATCACCACCTTCTCGCCGGGTTCGATCCGATGTCCGCGCAGTTCGACGACTCTCGTG
>JBJTGD010000338.1:0-4274 GCA_046093735.1 Acidimicrobiia bacterium
CGTCGCTCGACGGCGGCGACTACCTCGGCGACGTCGAACAGTTGTCGGTGCGGCACGTCCCCGATGTGCTCTCGTTGGTCATGCCCCTGGGCAACGCGCCGATCAACCGCCACTGACCACGGCGCGTCCGATGTCGGGCACATTCGTGATCACGGCGTCGACGCCCATGGCCACCAGTCGGCCGATGTCGTCGGGATCGTCGACCGTCCACACGTTGACGGCGACGCCGCGCGCATGGGTGCGATCCACGAACGACTCGTCGACCATCCCCCACCACGGCACGACCGCCGCATGACCCTCGTCGACGGCACGATCGACCAGTCCGACAAGCTCGGCGACCTCGAAGGTGAGCAGACCGGTGGGCACCTCGGGAGCGAGGGTGCGCACCCGGGCCACGATCGAATGGTCGAACGAGGTGACGAGGAATCGTTCGGGTCGGCCCAGGGCGACGAGGAGGTCGACCACGGACTCGATCAGCGCACCGCGCAGTCGCTCCGGTCCATCGGGCTTGATCTCGACGTTCACCCCCAGCGATCCGCAGGTATCGATCGACTCGGCCAACGAGGGGACGAATCCGGGGAGGTCCGCGCGTCGGAGATCGCCCAGTCCACGGCCGTCGGCCAGGTCGGGGTCGTGGTGGACCACGGGGATGCCATCGGCGCTGAGGTGCACGTCGAGTTCGACCCAGTCGGCCCCGAGTGCCACCGACGCGGCGAAGGCGGCCAACGTGTTCCCCGGCGGATGGGCAGCCGAAGCACCCCGGTGGGCGACGACGAGGGTCATGGGGCACGACCCTAGGGCCGATCGCGATGGCGTCGACGGCCCCGATCCGTAAGTGGCATCGGTCACAGGATGGCCCGCGATCGCCCTACCGGGGCGGGTCGAGACCCCCGGCGCCCGGAGATGACGCGGAATCGCCAGGGACCCCTTGCCGCCCGAACAACCCACCGGTATCTTCACGGCTCCCAGTCACACGCTCTCGGACTGCGAGGAGGGTCACCGAACGGTGGTCCTCGATGCGAACCACTCGAGCGGTGACATGGGACTGCAGATGCCGACCGGCGCCGCCGGCCCGGCAGACGTTCGTGAAGATGTGCCGGTCGCCCCGGTGTCCCGGCACCAACCTGTGGCGCAGTCGTGCGCCCTCTGGAGGAACTGTGGCCCTGACTGCGCCCGCATCGATGACCCTGTCCGCCGCTCTCGACGACTGGCGTGACCTGTCGGCCTGTCGTGACACCGACCCGGATCTGTTCTTCCCGGTCGGCACCACCGGCCCGGCCATCGAGCAGATCGAGAACGCCAAGGCCGTGTGCGCCACCTGTGACGCCCGGCAGCCGTGCCTCGAGTTCGCCCTCACCACCAACCAGGACTCCGGCATCTGGGGTGGCACCTCCGAGGAGGAGCGTCGCAAGCTGCGGCGCCAGTGGCTGGCCGCCCGTCGCAAGGCGTCCTGAACCGACCAACCTCAGTTCACTGCTTCGTTCACTGCGACCCCCCGAGAGGGGGGTCGTCCTCGTTGAGGCGATGTCCGGCTCAGCGCCGGATCGGCACCGAGATCCGCACCTCGGTACCCGGTCGGGTCCGAGGGCCGGGACCGAGTGACCATCCGATGGTCCCGCCAAGCTCGGAGGTCACCAACGTGCGCACGATCGACAGCCCCAATCCGGTGGTGGTGTCGATGTCGAACCCGGGCGGGATGCCCACCCCGTTGTCGGTGACCGTCATCTCGAGTCGGGTGCCGGAGTCGACCAGTTCGACCGTGACCCGAGCCGGCTCGCCGTCGGCGGCCGGATCCTCGGAACGACCGGCACCATCGACCGGGAACGCGTGATCGACGGCGTTCTGCAGGAGCTCGGTGAGGACCACGGCCAAGGGCGTGACCACGTCGGAGGACAGCATCCCTCCGTCGCCGAGCACCTCGAACCGCACCGGACGCTCGGGGGAGACGAGCCCCTCCTCCACCATGCGCGCCAGGGGGCGAACCACGTCGATGAAGGCCACGTCGTCACCGCCGGTCAACGACAGCGTCTCGTGCACCAGGGCGATCGACCGGATGCGCCGGACCGACTCGTCCACCGCCGCCTTCGCCTCGGGTGAGGACAACCGTCGTCCCTGCAGTCGGAGCAGGGCCGAGATCGTCTGGAGGTTGTTCTTCACCCGGTGGTGGATCTCACGGATGGTGGCGTCCTTCGACAGCAGCATCTGATCGCGGCGACGCAGTTCCGAGATGTCGCGCAGCAGCCCCAGTCCGCCGTCGACCTCGTCGTGCTGCACGAGCGGGATGACCCGCGACAACACCGTGACGTCGGCGCCACGCGTGTGCTCCTCGGTGGCGATGCGCGGTGAGGCGAAGGCACGACGCACCACACCATCGGCGAGACCGAGCTCGGCGAAGGTCCGGGCGTGGGCGTTCTCATGGACACCGAGACGGTGGAGCGCCGACACCCCGTTGGGCGACGTGAATCGGATCCGGCCGGCGCCGTCGAGCACGATCACGCCGTCACCGACCCGCGGCGTGATCGAGCCTCGTTCGTCGTCGACGACGAACGGGAACCGACCGTCGGCGATCATGCGCGCCAGACGATCGAAGACATCGACGTAGGTCCGTTCGAGCACACCGGCCTGACGCCCGGCGGCCCGGGTGACGTCGCGGGCCATCACGGCCAGGACGTCATCACCCACCACGACCGGGATGCACTGTTCGACGATCGAGCCGGCGTCGTCATCGGAGGCCACGATCCCGTCGACGATGGCCTTGGAGGCGAAGCATTCGGCCACCAACGGACGTTCCGCGGCTGCGATCTCCCGGCCCACCCAGTCGTCGGGATGGGCGGTCTGGTTGGTGGTGGGACGGATCTGGCCCAGCACCACGAAGGAGTGCTCCGCAGCCCCATCCGACACCCGACCGAACAGCAACAGGTCGGAGAAGCACAGATCAGCCAGCAGCGACCATGCGGCCAGGAGTCGTTGGAGATGATCGACCTGCTCCGGACCGAGACCGGCGCGTTGGCGGGCCAGTTCGGCCGGACCGGCCATGGTCGGCTCAGGAGGCGCCGAAGCCGATGCGACGCTCGCCGTCGGCCGAGCCCAACTCGACATAGGCGATGCGGGCGGCGGGAACGGCGACGTCACGACCGTGACGATCGGTCAGCCACAGAACCGCCGACGGATCGGCCAGCGCCGCATCGATACGAGCCCGAACCTCGGACCGGTCGGTTCCGGACGGCAGTTCGATATCGATCTCCTTGGGCGTGTGCTGCACACCGATACGGACGTCCACGGAGTTCCTCCTGCTCGTCGACGGGGCATCGACCCCGACGCATCGTAGGCCGGTTCAGACCAGCTTCAGTCCGGCGTTGTACCGGCGGGTGGGGGCCAGTTCGAGGTCGATGAACGCCGCCGCCGCAGCGATGGCGGCCGAGGCCTCGCTGTCGGGATCGATGGCCACCACCGGGCGGCCCTCGTCGGATCCCTCCCGCAACGCCGGCACGAGCGGCACCTGACCCACGAGGGGGACGCCGAGACGATCGGCGAGGGCGGCGCCACCCCCGGCACCGAACAACTCGTAGCGCGTGCCGTCGTCGCCGGTGAACCACGACATGTTCTCGAGGACACCCTTCACCTCGATGTTGACGCGCTGGGCCATGAACGCCACCCGCTGAGCAACGCGCTGGGCGGCGGGTTGTGGCGTGGTGACGACGAACATCTCGGCCCGGGGCAGGAACTGCGCCAACGACAGGGCGATGTCGCCGGTGCCGGGCGGCAGATCGACGACGAGGAAGTCGGGGTCGTCCCAGAACACATCGGTGAGGAACTGCTCGAGGGCCTTGTGCAACATCGGTCCGCGCCAGATGACGGGCTGCTCCTCCTCCACGAAGAACCCCATCGAGATGCACCGAACACCGTGGGCCTCGGGCGGCACGATCATCTCGTCGATGATCGTCGGTTCGTGTTCGACGCCGAGCATCCGTGGGATCGAGAACCCCCACACATCGGCGTCGATGACGGCGACGCGATGACCACGCTGCGCCAGGGCGATGGAGAGGTTGGCAGTGAGCGACGACTTGCCCACCCCGCCCGTGCCCGAGGCGATGAGCAACCCACGGGTGCGACTTCCCGGATCGGCGAAGGGGATGACGCGTCCCTCGGCGTGACCGTGGCCCTGGTGGGTGCCGGCGGTGGCGGCCGGATCGCCGTGCAGCCGCTGGCGGAGTTCGGCCCGCTCCTCGTCGGTCATGACGGTGAAGTCGAGATCGCACCGGTCGATGCCATCG
>JBJTGD010000339.1:0-4444 GCA_046093735.1 Acidimicrobiia bacterium
CCAGTTCGGCCAGGCGAGCGTGACCCTCGGGGGTGTCGGGACTCAAGCCCTCGGCGGCGAGGTCGCGCGCGGCCAGTCCCTCGGCGTTGCCCCCGAGGATGATGTCGACGCCACGGCCGGCCATGTTGGTGGCCACGGTGACGGCCCCGAGACGGCCGGCCTGCGAGACGATGTCGGCCTCCCGGAAGTGCAGCTTGGCGTCGACATCATCCTCGGGGGCAACGCCGAGGGACTGGCCGCGCGCGACCTCGCCGCCGAGGGCTTGAGTCCCGACACCCCCGAGGGTCACGCTCGCCTGGCCGAACTGGTGGCCCTCCATGAACCCGAGTGTCGGCAGGCCCGTGAGCAGGTCCGTGAACTGGGCGGGTTGTACGTGCTCGGCACCGAACGGCATGAGAGCCGTCGCATCGACAACCAGTTGCGTGGTCGTTCCGGTCGGCAGGGCGATCCCGGTGAGACCCGGTTCTACCTCTCGCTCGAAGACGATCTCATGCGTCTCTTCGCCACCGGAGCCATGAACTGGGTCATGGGCAAGACCCTCGATGACGATGTGCCGATCGAGGCCAAGATGGTGAGCAAGGCCATCGAACGGGCCCAGAACACCGTCGAACAGCGCAATGCGGAGATCCGCAAGAACGTGCTCAAGTACGACGAGGTGATGAACGAGCAGCGCAAGGTGATCTACAAGCGCCGCGATCAGATCCTCGACCAGATCGATCTGCGCGAGGAGTCACTCGGTCTCATCGCCGAGGCCATCGACGGCGCCATCAGCACCTACTGCGTCTCCGACGATCACGAGGAATGGGACCTGCACGGTCTGCACTCCGACATCGCCGCCATGTGGCCCTCGCCCGTCACCGTCGACACCTTGAACTCGGCCATGACCACCGATGACCTCTACGAGATGCTCATGGGTGACGCCACTGCTCATTACGAGCGACGCGAGGAGGAGTTCGGCGCCGACAGCATGCGAGAGGTCGAGCGTCAGGTCCTGTTGCGGGTGATGGACCAGCGGTGGCGCGAGCACCTCTACGAGATGGACTACCTGCAGGAGGGCATCAATCTGCGGGCCATGGGCCAGAAGGATCCGCTCGTCGAGTGGCAGCGCGAGGGCTACGAGATGTTCGGCGCCATGATGCGCGCCGTGGCCAACGATTTCGTCACCTACGTCATGCACGCGCAGGTGACGGTGACCGACCAGACGAATGCACAGCCCCGCCTCTCGGACGTGACCTACACCGCCCCGGTCGACCCCAGCGAGTCGGGCTCGTCGATGGTCGACGCCGCCCGGGCGCAGGCCCTGGCCGAGGGAGCGATGCCGCCTCCCGAGGTCGACGAACCGGTGGTGAACACACCGGTGGTGAAGGACGAGTGGGATCGCACGCCCCGCAATGCGCCCTGCCCCTGCGGATCGGGCAAGAAGTTCAAGCTCTGCCACGGCGCATGAACGTCCGATGAGGGACTTCTCCGACGATCTCGGCGCGCTCCGGCAACGGGTGGACGAGGCGCGGGTCTATCTGCGCATCGATGAACTCCGCGCCGATCGACCGCGACTGGAGATCGAGGCCAGTCGTCCCGACCTCTGGGACGATCCGGACGTCGCTCGCCGGGTGACGGGGGAGCTGTCGGCCGCCATCGAGGACATCGAGTTGTACGAGCGGCTGCTGTCCCGGGTCGAGGACGCCGAGACCCTGCACGAGTTGGGCCGGGAGGAGGGCGACGATTCCGTCGAGGCGGAGGTCGCCGACTCGATCGCGGCGTTGGCGGGCGAACTCGCCGAACTGGAGCTGCGCGCCCTGTTCACCGGGGAGTACGACGACAAACCGGCGATCTGCGAGATCCAGTCGGGAGAGGGCGGGGCCGACGCCCAGGACTGGGCCAACATGCTGTTGCGCATGTTCCTCCGCTGGGCCGAGAAGCGCGGGTTCGATGTGGAACTCGACGAGGTCTCGGCGGGCAACGAGGCCGGCATCTCGTCGGCCACCTTCCTCGTGGAGGGGCGACACGCCTACGGCCGGATGCGATCGGAACACGGGGTGCATCGTCTGGTGCGCATCTCACCGTTCAACGCCCAGGGGAAGCGCCAGACGGCGTTCGCCGCGTTGAAGGTGACACCGTGCCTCGAGGACGTCCCCGACATCGAGGTCGACGAGAAGGACCTTCGCATCGACACCTACCGATCCTCGGGGGCCGGTGGTCAGCATGTGAACGTGACCGATTCGGCGGTGCGCATCACCCATCTACCCACCGGGATCGTCACGTCGTGCCAGAACGAACGCAGCCAGCATCAGAACAAGGACCGGGCCATGCAGATCCTGCGGGCCAAGTTGGCCGAACTGCAGAGAGCCGAGCGCGAGGCCGAACTCTCATCGATCCGCGGTGAACAGCGCTCGGTGGGGTTCGGCAGTCAGATCCGCTCGTACGTGCTGCAGCCCTACCAGATGGTCAAGGACCTGCGTTCCGGTCACGAGACCGGCAACGTCGATGCCGTGCTCGACGGCGACCTCGATGGATTCATGGAGGCGTGGTTGCGCTGGGAGCGGAGCGGGGCCGACTCGGTCGGGGAGTGACGGCTCAGCGAACCGGTGCCGGGCCGAGGAACACGGCAACGGGATCGCCGCGTCGACGAACACTTTCCACCCGTCGCAGCAGGTCCTGATCGACGCCGTCGAGGCCGGCGGCGGCCGAATCGACGCCGCCGCTGCCGTTGGTGAGGGCGAGGGCGAGGTCATCACGCCCGATGGCCCGCAACTGGCCCTGGAGTTCGTCGCGGTCGATCTCGAATGCCCGTCGCTCGTCAGGGCTGAGCGGATCCCACCCTCCGAGTTCGATCATCGAGGCGTTGCTGCGGAACACACCGATGGCATCGGCGCTCACCACCCACACCGTCGACCGGGCCCCGCGCCGGGCGATGTCGCGCCCGGGTCCGTAGTGGGTGAGCAGGTCGTCGCCCACGGCGACGTCGACGCCGGCGCGTTCGAGGGCATAGCGCACGGCATCGCCGTAGTCGCCGCGCACCGATCCGATGGTCTCCACCAACACCGGTCCTGAGCCGCGCAACTCCTCGATGACCGGTTCGAGGAAGTTGCCGAGCACCTGACTGGTCGACGCGTTCGGGGCCGGTGCGGTCCGAGACGCATCCACCACCGGCGCGACCCCGGCGTGGATGACCACGAGCCCGAGGCACACCACACCGACCGAGAGGGCATGACGTCCGTTGGGCTGGTGCACTGCCGCGATCACCGCCGACCACAGCGACCAGATGATCGAGAGCCACCACAGACAGGCGATGACCCACCACCACCGCACGATCCAGTCGAACACCGGACCGATGACACGTGATGTGGCCACCACTCCGCCGATCGTCAGTCCGAGCACCGTCCATTGGAGGCGGGCGGCGACCGGCGCCCGATGACGCGCCACCCACAGCGCCGCGCCGAAGGCGAGCAGGGGGACGAGGAGCGCAGTCAGTGGCGCGCCCAGCAATTGACCATCGGCTCCGGCGCGTTCGGTGGCGCCCAGCCACGGCGCGCCCGGGATGCGCAGTTGTCCGGCCATGACCTCGAGGGCGGTGCCCAGTCCGGCGGGTCGGGCCCCGGGATCGGCGAAGTAGTCCACGATGGCCATGGCGTTGCCGGTTCCGGCCAGCTGATCGATGAGCGCCGGCAGCCAGCACAGCACCACCACACCGGCCACCGCGCCGAGCAGGAACCGTCGTGACCGTCGGTCAGAGGGCAGCAACGGCGCGCGGGGTCGCGGCACTCGGAGCAGGACCACGGCGGCGATGGCCAGCGCGACCACCATCGGCAGGTACCCGACGTGGCTCTGGATCTCCATCGAAGCGACGAAGGCGAACGGCACCCACATCCATCGGTCACCCTCGGCGATCGACCACGCCAGCAGCGTGAGCAGCAACAGGGGCAGGAGCGTGAGGTAGGGGTTCCATGGGTCGCGCAGCACCACCGGTCCGAGTGCATGGAACAGGACGGCCAGCGCCCCCATCGTCATGACGACGAATACGGCGCGACCCCGACGCCAGGCCACGGCCGCGACGGCCACCACCATCGCAGCGTTGAGCACGGCGGCGGCCGAGAGGATCGCCTGCGGTCGTGCACCGAGTAGTCGGTAGGGGATCGACAACGACCAGAACAACAACGGGCCCGGGTGGTTCCACCCGAAGCGCGAATAGGGCCCGAGGAGCGGCGTGAGTCGACCGACGTCGTCGGTGCGCAGGGCGATGACCGCCCAGTCACCGCTCGGACGCCACACGAGATCGGACGCAGTGCGGGCGAGGTCGACGAGGGGCCACAGCACCAGACCGACGGCGACGACCACGGCCAGCGCCGTGAGGATCGTTCGGGGCGAGCGCCACGGCGTGGCGCCGGGCGCCGCCGCGTCCGGACCCGCGATCGTCGACTGTGGGGAGTTCACCGAACCGTCACGC
>JBJTGD010000340.1:0-3282 GCA_046093735.1 Acidimicrobiia bacterium
CGCGGGGCACGACGCGCAGCACCTCGAGCGCAGGCACCACCAGCACGGCCTCGGCCTCTCGGGGCACCACCAGCATGGTGAGCCGTTCGAGGGGCATGGCCTCATAGCCGGTGAGCCAGGGCAGATCGGGCCCCACCGACAACAGGCAGACATCGACGCCCCGCTCGTCCATGGCGAGACGGACGCGGTCGAGTCGGTCGGCGTGCACGTGCTCACGCTACCGGTCGATACCCCCGGCGTCGGAACCGCCCGCTGCAGTGCGCCCGCACGCGGCGGTTCATGCGATCGACGTCGACTCCCCCCCCCACGGGTCGTCGGAGCGGATCGCGAACGGATCGACGGGAAGGTCCGGACGTCCCCACTGCGCCCGGAACCAGCGGCGGCGCTCTCGGCTGATGGGAACGCCGTCGGCATGATCGGCATGGGTCCAGCGATGTGCGGGGACCGCGGCAGTGTGGAACTCGAGCCGCTCGAGATACCACCGCCACAGATCCGCAGCCAAGGGGTTGCTCTCCATCTTCGAACGCGACACCCGGAGACCGACGTCACGTGCCTTGGTGAAGTGGTAGGAGACGAGAGGTCGACCAGCCACGAGATGGTCGCCCTCCGGGGAGATGGTGATCGGTCGTTGGTGGAGGTTCCACGACGCGACGTTGACGCCGGGGTGACGACAGATGGCGGCCGACGGGAAGAGGGAGGGAACCAGATCACCCCACCGTTGATCGGTGAACAGGCCATCGGCGACATCATCGATGCAGAACTCCTGCAGTCGAGTCGTCCACCAGTCGGCGAATCCCCGGCCCTCAGGGGTCGAGGTCACGCCGAACATGCCGAAGTTGTACGCACCATGTCGAAGAGCCGAGAGTTCATCGCCGAGGTGCGGCGAGCCCGGCGGCTCCGGGCCCAGCACATGAGGAGTGAGCAGCACCGAAGTCGTTCCGAGTTCGGCGATGAATCGTCCAGCGATCCGAACACCGCCATGTCCGGATCCACGTAGACGATGTCACCGCGATCGAGCAGCACCTGCAGGGCCCGGCCCTTGACCGCCGTGCACGCCTCCACGACGTCATGTCCGAAGATCCACTGCGAGAACCCGATGTCGAAGAGATCACGGGCGACGATCACCTCGTCGAAGGAACCGAGCATCGCCAAGGTCAGGTCGTCATCCGGCACTTGGTCCACCAGGACGAGCACCAGTCGACAGTCAGGGTTCATCGCTGACCGACTCGAAGACCACGGCCCGATCGTGGCGCTCGGCCAACACGACCACATTGCCCGAGTTCCGGTGGGTGAGGACCTCGCACCCGGCGGCGATCGCCTCGACGACCACGAAGCCGAAGGTCTCGGCACTGTCGGGCCACAGGAGGGCGGCGTCGAGGCGATGCGACCGGATCGCCTCGACCGTCGAACCGAACGTGTCAGGCGTCTGACGCAGATCGACGAAGTCGATGCCGAGTTCGGCGGATCGATACGCGCCGAGGTGCGCGAACTCGCAACCCTCCGGCGCCGCGCGCACCAGAGCGAGGAAGACGTCCCACCCCTTCTCGACGCGGGGCTCCCCGATGAATCCGATCCGCGGCGTCGGCCGTCCCGGCGACGACGGCGGACGATCCACGGCCGATCGCCGCAACTCGAGGTGGGGGACGACCGCGGGCACCTCCGGGAGGGGGGCCGACCCCGCCATCGCCGCGGCGGCGGCCGAGTCCGACGGTGCGAAGAACTCCCATGGCATCCGCGACCAGAGCCGCTGGAGCCGCTCGAGATGCTCGAGCCGCTCCGGCCCCCAGGCACAGAGACGACACGACAGCGAGGTCGGCGGCGGAGCGCCACAGGAATCGACGCCGTTCCGCAGCAGCAACCAGTTGGGACACTGCGCCACGTTGTCGTGGATCCACCACACGCGCCGCTGCGGGGCCGCGACATCGATCAGCTCACCGATCCTCTCGGGCGAATGGCCGAGGATCGAGTGCAGAACCACCGCCTCGACGATGGAGTCGGACAGCCCTGCGCTCCGCCATTGTGCAGTGAGGCCGGTGAGCGACACGTCGTACTCCAGCGGGACTCCATCGAGCACGACCCGCACGCCCATGTCGCCGTCCGAAGGGTGGAGAGTGTGCAACGGCACGCTCGGGTGCACGAAGACATGGACGATGCCCCGCCGAGCGAACTCACGTTGCTCGAGACCTGCGCACAGTTGCACCCCGCCGGTGTTCACCGTGTAGTCGTCGTGCCCGATGGCGATGACGAGGCGGCTCTCACCTCCGGCGAGCGCTCGGCGGATGGGTTCGAGCACCGTCGAGGGCGGAGCCGACACCTCCCGGTTCGCACGCGCCAGACGCAGGGCAGTGTCGGTGCGCATGTCACGTGCCGACAGGATGCGATCGATGAACGAACCGGTCTCGCGTGCACGAGTGGCCACTACGACATTCGGCCACCGACGTTCCCGATAACCGAAGCTGACGTAGTGCACGAACGGATCCACGCCCGCCGACTCGACGTCCGGGTTCTCGACGAGGTACCACACGGGGTCGAACCACTCGGGCGGGTGGGTCTCGACGCGCAGGAGCGGTGCGTGGAGTTCAGCGGGATCGACGACGATGCCCAGTCCGGCGAGATGGGCGACGACCTCATCCCGATGGGCGGCGCGAGCGCTGTCGAGGGGATACTCCCGATGTCGGCCCGTCGATCGGTCGGACTCGGTGAACCCGTCGGGTCCGACCCTGTTCGTTCCACCGTCCGATCTCAACATCGACACCGAACCTAGTCAGGCCAGGTCGACGGCCACCGACCGGAGCGACTCCTTGGCGTGATGACTCGACCTCGTGAGGGGCGACGCCTCCACATGGGCGATGCCCAGTTCGAGTCCGACTCGGCGGTACTCGTCGAACTGCTCGGGAGTGACCCACCGATCGACGGGCAAGTGGGTGGACGTCGGACGCAGGTACTGACCGATGGTCACGATCGACACACCGATACCGGCCAGGTCGGCCAGCACCGAGAGCACTTCGTCGTCGGTCTCTCCCATGCCGACGATGAGTCCGGACTTGGCCACCAGTCCGGCGCGTCGGGCACGAGCCAGCACCGAGAGTGATCGCGCGTAGCCGGCCGATGGCCGCACGGCGCGCTGCAGCCTGGGCACCGTCTCCACGTTGTGGTTGAGAACGTCCGGTGCCGCGGCGAACACGAGTGCCAGGGCGTCGGCGCGCCCCCGACAGTCGGAGATCAACGCCTCCACCTGCACGCCGGGTGTGCGGTCGCGTATCGCCCTGATCGTGTCGGCCA
>JBJTGD010000341.1:0-4598 GCA_046093735.1 Acidimicrobiia bacterium
CGATGCTCGGCATCGGCACCGACCGCGTGAGCGTCGAACTGGTCAGCAACGGTGGCGCCTTCGGCGGCAAGGAGGACATGTCGAACCAGGCCCACGCCGCACTGGCCAGTTGGTTGCTCGATCGGCCGGTGAAGTGCACGTTGTCGCGGGAGGAGTCGCTGCTCATCCACGCCAAGCGTCATCCCATCCGCATGCACTACCAGGTGGGGTGTGACGCCGAGGGACGTCTGACCGCGCTGCGGGCCCGCATGATCGGCGACTCCGGTCCCTACGCATCGGTCGGGGCCAAGGTGCTCGAACGCGCCGCCGGTCACGCCTGTGGTCCGTACTCGGTGCCGGTGGTCGACGTGGAGTCGATCGCCGTGCGCACCAACAATCCGGTGTGCGGCGCGTTCCGCGGCTTCGGCGCCAATCAGGCCCAGTTCGCCATGGAGGGCGTGATGGACCGACTGGCCGAAGCCGTCGGGATCTCCGGTTGGGAGATCCGGTCGCGCAACGTGATCCACCCTGGTTCCATCTGGGGCCCGGGCCAGATCATGGACGATGGCTGCCTCGGCGCCGACGCCTGCCTCGAGGCGGTGCGCCCCCACTACGACGAGGCCCGCGCCGCGGGCAAGGCCATCGGTCTCGGACTGGGCATCAAGAACTCGGGGCTCGGCAACGGCGCCGTCGAGGTGTCGAAGGCCGTGGTGCGGTTCGAGCCCGACGGCACCATCGAGGTCCGTCACTGCTGGACGGAGATGGGTCAGGGCATCCACACCGTGGCCCTGCAGGTGGCCGTCGAGGAACTTGGCGTCGAGCCCGAACGCATCCGGGTCCTGGTCGACACGTCGCGCGAACTCGGCACCGGCCAGACCACGGGCAGTCGCGGCACGCTCATGGGCGCCGGCGCGGTGGCCGATGCCTGCCGCACCGCCATCGCCGCCGGTTGCACCGTGGGTGTCGACCATCACGGCGAGTACCGCGTCGACTGGACCAACTCCATGAAGGAGGGTCTGGCCAACCCGGTCGTGCACTCCGCCTTCGGCTACGCCGCCCAGTTGGTGATCGCCGATCGCCACACGGGCCGGATCGAACGGGTGGTCGCCGCCCACGACGTCGGTCGGGCCGTGAACCCGCAGTTGTGCGAGGGACAGATCGAGGGCGCCGTCCACATGGGGCTCGGGTACGCGTTGAGCGAGGACTTCCCCGCCGACGACACCGGCCGGCCGATCCCCACCACCCTCAAGGGCCTGGGCATCATCCGCCCCAAGGACATGCCCGCGGTCGAGACCATCCTCGTCGAGTGTCCGCAGCCCAACGCGCCCTACGGCGTGAAGGGCGTCGGCGAGATCGGACTGGTGCCCACCGCCGGAGCCGTCGCCGCCTGTCTCCACGAGATCGACGGGGGCTGGCGCACCCGACTGCCCATGGGCGTGTCGACCGGCGGTGCCGACGAGTGACGTCGCCGTCGCCCCTCGGGACCTCGCACGGTCTGGTCTGCGCTCATCACCATCTCTATTCGACGTTGGCCCGCGGCATGCCCGCCCCACCGCGCACCCCGATCGACTTCCGTTCGATCCTCGAACAGGTGTGGTGGCGACTCGACGTCGCCCTCGATGCCGAGATGATCCGTTGGTCGGCCATGCTCGGCGCACTGGAGGCGCTCGAATCGGGCTGCACCGCCATCATCGATCATCACGAGTCGCCCCGCTGCATCGAGGGGAGTCTCGATCTGATCGCCGACGCCTGTGCCGAGGTCGGCGTGCGCGTCGACTGCGCCTACGGCGTCACCGATCGACACGGGCCCGAGGGCGCCCGCGCCGGATTGGACGAGAACGAACGATTCCTGCGCGCCGGTCGCCGCGGACACGTCGGCGTGCATGCCGCGTTCACGTGCACCGACGAGACGCTCGAGGCGGCCGCCGGCCTGGCCGCCGACCTCGACGTCGGCGTGCACATCCACGTGGCCGAAGGCCTCGACGACATCGACGCGCCACGTCGACTGGCCGGGCTCACCACCGACGACTGGCTCCTGGTGCACGGCGTCCATCTGCCCGACGATCACGGCCTGTCGGGAACGATCGTGCACAATCCCCGTTCCAACATGAACAACGCCGTGGGCTACGCCCGTCCCACCCGCTTCACCAACCGCGTGGCCCTCGGCACCGACGGCATCGGTGCAGCGATGTTCGACGAGTTCCGACTCGGCTTCGTGCGCCTGCGCGAGTACGACGTCACCGAGACCCCCGAGACCGCGTGGGGTTGGTTGGCCAACAGCGCTCGCCTGTTCCCCGAGGTCGTCGACGACTCGGTGACATGGACGTACCCGTCGATCGATCCGTGGTGTCTCGCCTACACCACCGACATCCGCGCCGTCGACGTCACCATCGGTGGCGAGAAGGTGCTGATCGACGGTCGGGCCACCTGCGTCGACGCCGACGAGATCCGGGCCCGCGCCGCCGAACAGGCCACTCGACTCTTCGCCCGCCTCTGAGACCGAACCTGATCCTGAACCCCACTCCGGATCTGATCCCGAACCTGAATCCGAAACCGAGGACACCATGACCCGACTCGCCATCTACCTGCAGGATGCCCATCCGATCCGCGAGGGCATCGAGATCGTGCAGTACGCCGAGTCGCGTGGCTTCGAAGCGGTGTGGCAGGCCGAGAGTCGACTGGTGCGCGAGGCGACCGTGCCCATGGCCGCCTTCCTCACCTCGACCGAGCGCATCAAGGCCGGTTCGGGTGTGGTCAACAACTGGACGCGCAACCCGGCCCTGTTGGCCTCCACGTTCGCCACGCTGGACGATCTTGCGCCCGGCCGCGTGATCCTCGGCATCGGTGCGTGGTGGGACCCCCTGGCCGCCAAGGTGGGCGTCGACCGGTCCCGACCGCTGAAGGCCATGCGCGAGACCTGTGAGGCGGTGCGCGCCCTGTTGGCCGACGAGACCGTCACCTACGCCGGTGAGTTCGTGCAGCTCGACGGCGTCGAGCTCGACTACGTGCACCAGGAACGCCGTCCGAAGGACGTCCCCATCTACATCGGCGCCACCGGCATGCAGATGATGGAACTCACCGGCGCCATCGCCGACGGCGCTCTGCTCAATTACCTGGTGTCCCCCGCCTACAACGCCACGGCCATGCACCATCTCGAGATCGGCGCGACGAAGGCCGGTCGTTCGATCGACGACATCGACCGTCCGCAACTCGTGGTGTGCTCGCTCGACTCCGATCGTCAACGGGCGCTCGACAACGCCCGTCTGCTGGTGACCCAGTACCTCGGGCAACAGCCCCACATCATGAAGGCCTCGGGTGTTCCCGAGTCGCTGCTCGACGAGATCGGTTCGGTGCTGTCGTGGCCAGCCACCCATGAGCAGGTCGTGGCCGCGTCGAAGCTCGTGCCCGATGACATCGTGCAGATGATCACCGCCTCGGGCACTCCCGACGAGTGCCGCGAGAAGGTCGGCGAGTACATTGCCAACGGCGCCACGTGTCCGGTGCTGTATCCGCTGGGTGACGATGTGCACGCCATGATCGACGCCTTCGCCGACTGGACACCATGACCGCTCACCTCACCCACAATCCGCTGCGGGGCGCCACACCTCCCCCGACGGTGCCCGGCCCGGTGACGGAGTTCCATCGTCGCTTCCCCGACTACGAACCCAGCCCCCTCTACGACCTGCCCACGCTGGCTGCGTCACTCGGTGTGGCCCGTGTGCTCGTGAAGGACGAGTCCGACCGACTCGGTCTGCCCGCCTTCAAGATGCTCGGCGCGGCGTGGGCGTCCTACCGGGCGCTCGTGGACCGGCTCGGTCATGAGCCGAAGTGGTCGACGTTCGCCGAGCTCTCGGCCGCCCTCGAACCGTTGCGACCGATGGCGCTGGCCACCGCCACCGACGGCAACCACGGTCGCGCCGTCGCCTCGTTCGCCCGACGCGTCGGGCTCGAGGCCCGCATCTTCGTCCCCGCCGGCACCAGCCGGTCACGCATCGACGCCGTGCTGGGTGAAGGCGCGTCGTGCGAGGTGGTCGACGGCACCTACGAGGACGCCGTGGCCCGCGCCGCACTCGAGGCCGACGAGCACTGCCTCGTCATCTCCGACACCTCGTGGGAGGGCTACGAGACGATCCCGGCCATCGTGATCGAGGGCTACGCCACGATCTTCGCCGAGGTGGCCGACCAGTCCGCCGCCGCCGCGCTACCCGAGCCCGACCTCGTCGTCATCCCGATGGGCGTCGGGGCCCTGGCTGCCGCCACTGCCCAGTGGTACCGCCGCGACTCGTTCCCCTCGTCGATGCAACTGCTGGGCGTCGAACCCGTCTCCGCCAACTGCGTGCAGGCCTCGGCCGAGGCCGGTCGCATCGTCGAGGTCCCCGGACCCCATCGATCGATCATGGCCGGCCTCAATTGTGGACTCCCCTCACCGGTGGCGTGGCCGTGGGTGTCGACCGGCTTCGACTGGTTCGTGTCGATCGACGATGCCGACGCCGAAGGCGCCATGCGGGCACTGGCCGACTGCGGGGTGGTGTCGGGTGAGACCGGCGCTGCGTCACTCGGTGCGATGCAGGCCATCGGCGACCTCACCGGGCGCGGGCTCGGCCCCGACGCCACGGTGC
>JBJTGD010000342.1:0-4669 GCA_046093735.1 Acidimicrobiia bacterium
GGTCGCGGCATCGGGGGACGGTGGTGTCGGTGTCTGATGCGCAGTCGGGTGTCGACGACGCTACCGAGAGGGCGGCACGCGCCGAGGCGACTCGCTCCTCGCAACGCGCTCGACTCGAGGTCGCATACCTCCGTGCGTCGCGTCTCGACGGAAGCGCTGGTGGTTCCCAGACGAACGCCGGGCTCGGTGCGACAGCGTTGCAGCGGGTGGCCAAGAAGTTGGCAGCCGCTACTGGTGCGACTGCGCCGCCGGTGGGATACGGCGCAGGACGGAGTGATGACATCGCCACCGTGCTGGCGGAGTTGGGCCTTCGTTCACGTCCTGTCGCGTTGCGAGCTGAGTGGTTTCGTTCGCCGGCGTTGGCCATGCTCGGTATGGTCGATGGCGAACCGGTCGCATTGCTGCCGACACGATCGGGCTACGGACTCGTCGACGCCGAGGGTCGCAAGGTTCGCGTCAACGCCAAGGTGGCATCGACCTTGGTTGGTCGAGCCGAGGAGGTCTACGCCCGCCTTCCCGAGGATCGGGCCGTCGGTGTGCGTGATCTCCTGAACGTGGCACTGGCCGGCATCCGCGGGATTGCTGTCGTCGTCATCGTTTGTGCCGTTATCGCTGCTGCCCTTGGTCTGATCACACCTTCGGTGACGGGATGGGTTCTCGGAACGCTCGTACCGCTCGGTAGCGACAGTGCAATGGTTGGCATGGGTGTCGTGCTCGTCGCTGCGGCCGCCACAACCGCGGTCCTGCTGCTCGTGCAGCAGCGGGCGTTGAACAGCATCGAGCAGGCGGCGTCGGTGCGTGCCCAGGCCGCTGTGTGGGATCGGGTCCTTTCCATGCCTGCACCGTTCTTCCGTCGATTCAGTCCTGGTGATCTGGCGATGCGGGTGACTGCGGCCCAGCAACTCACGCAGATCGTTAGTGCCAGCCTCGTATCGCAAGTACTCGCAGCGGCGCTTGCGCTGAGCAGCATCTTCGTCATGATGCGCTACGACCTGACATTGGGTCTCATCGGACTGACGATGATCGTCCTCACTCTTGTGGCATTGGCGTTGGTGCTCCGTCGGGCCAAGCCGATCGCAGTGGAGATGACAGCGGCGATGATCGAGGTCAGTTCCCGATCGACCGAGATGATCATCGGCGTCTCGACCCTTCGTGATGCCGCTGCGGAACCACGCGTGATGACGCGGATGCTTGATCGGATCATCGCCTACGTCGCCTCACAAGCCGAGGTGACCCGACTGCAGGGAGTCTTCGCCTGCACCGTCGCAGCCGGATCGGGGCTGACGTCCGCATTGTTGTTCCTGGCGGTCGTCACGATCGGCTGGGGACCGAGCGGATCGTCCCTGTCGTCGGCAGACTTCCTTGGGGTCACCTCCGCGTTCGGATCGGCCTACGCCGGCCTCACCGCGCTCGTTTCGGCGGTGTTCCCGTTGATCTCGATGCGGCCGATGCTGCTGATGGCTCAACCGGTGCTCGAGTCGCTCCCCGAGCGCGCCACCGGACGCGAGATGTGGGCTCCGGCCGGGGCGCTCGAACTTCGCCATGTCTCGTTCCGCTACTCGCCCGAGAGCCCAGACGTCCTCCACGATGTGAGCCTCAGGATCGAGCCGGGTTCGTTTGTGGCGCTTGTCGGTCCCTCTGGTGCCGGCAAGTCGACACTGTTGCGTCTGCTCCTCGGGTTCGAGACCCCGGACGAGGGTCAGGTGCTCATCGACGGCCGGCCACTTCAGGACCTCGATCCTCATGTGCTGCGTGCGGAAATGGGGGCAGTGACGCAGGACGCAGTGCTGCTCGGTTCCTCGATCCGCGACACCGTGACCGGTGGTCACACACTCGATGACGTCGAGGTGTGGGCTGCGCTCGAGCGAGCCGCAGTGGCTGAAGAGGTTCGAGCCATGCCGATGGGGCTCGAGACGTTGGTGATGGCGGCGACGGTGAGCGGAGGTCAGCAACAACGTCTTCTGCTGGCGCGCGCTTTGGTCCGTTCCGGTCGCCTATTGATCCTCGACGAGGCGACAAGCGCGATGGACGACCTCAGCCAGGCCTCGGTCATGGCCTCGCTTGAGGAGATGAACGCCACGCGAGTGCTGGTCGCCCATCGACTCAGCACGGTGCGCGCTGCTGATCGCATCGTTGTCATCGACGACGGCTGCGTAGTGGAGGACGGAACCTACGACGAACTCGTGAGTCTGGGTGGGAAGTTCGCTCGCTTGGTGGAGAGGCAGTTGGCATGACTCCTCGGCATTTCCACTGGAGTGGTCATGGTCACATATGTGATCGGTCAAAAGAAAAGAGAAAGAGGTAGGCAATGAGTGTTGATCAGTTCCTGCAGTTGATGCTCGAGGATCCGGAGTTCCGGCAGCGGCTGGTCGATGCCGGGTCGAACGAAGAGCGTGCGGCGATGGTCGCCGAGCACGGTATTGAGCTTCCGACAAAGGACGAGGTCGAGGCGCGGATCGCTGAATTGCAGGCGATGTCCGACGTCGACGGTGGCGGGAGCGAAGAAAACTGGGCCGGTGTAATTACATGCGTCGGCCTCATGTTTATGTAGGTCCGGTGAATGCCACAGGTTTGAGGCCGGTCACAAAGGGATCGGTCATGAGAAAAAGAGAAAGAGGTAGGCACTGAGTGTTGATCAGTTCCTGGAGTTGATGGAGGATCCGGAGTTGCGGCAGCGGCTGGTCGATGCCGGGTCGAACGAAGAGCTTGCGGCGATGGTCGCCGAGTTCGGCATTGAGCTTCCGACAAAGGACGAGGTCGAGGCGCGGATCGCTGAATCGCAGGCGATGTCCGACGTCGACGGAGGCGCCGCAAAAAACTACCCCTGCTCTAGTGTCCCAGCAGTGGTCATGTTGCTACTCCCCTAGGCTCCCCATTAGAGGCGAACTCCGTCTCATCAGACGAGTGTTCCCGTCTCACTCGGAGGGGCCGGTTGACTCGACATCCGGAAAGAACCGGATATATGCCCTCCGTTATTGTGCGGCGATGATCAGATTGCGTCTCGCAACGAGCCCGTGAGTCTCACACCGCACGCGAAGATCACCGTGCCGTCGTGTGGCGTGCACACGTTGCGTCGCACCGTCATCAACCAGGTTCTTGATGGCGGTGCCCGGGTGACCTCGGTCGTGGGCGCCGCCGGATTCGGCAAGTCGACGGCGGTGGCCTCGTGGGCGAATTCTTCGGTCGATCCGGTGGCCTGGTACACGATCGACGCCGTCGACGATCAAATCGCGGTCTTCTGGCGGAACCTCACCGAAGCCATCGGGCGAGTGCTTCCGTTGGAGTGGGAAACATCGGACGACGTGACAGGTCAACTCCGATCGATCGCGGATGTGGAGGGCCTGCTCGCGGTTCTGGGAGATGACCCAAAAGAAGTGGTCGTGGTAATCGATGATCTGCATCTGGTCGCCGGGACGACGGTCGTCGACGACCTCGCTCTTCTCATCGAACGAGCTCCGGCGCAGATGCGTTTCGTCTTGATCGCACGTGTGCTGCCTGGTCTGCCCTTGGGGCGATGGGCCGTGCGGGAACTTCTGGCCGAGGTGTCCGAGCGACATCTCTCCATGGATCGCAGCGAAGCAGCAGCAGTGGTTCGCAGTTCGGCACCCGAGGGGGTGTCGGAGAGCGTTGTTGAAGGCGCGGTCGATGCCGCGCACGGCTGGCCAGCGGCATTGCGACTCGCAGGGCGGGCGCTGGAAGGAACCAACGCCGAGCGAATCACCGCCTCGACTCTGTCGACCGACCGGCTCTTCGTTGCGTTCGTTGTCGAGGAGATCTTGGATAACCTGCCCGCCCACCTGCGCCGGATCATCGTTCAACTGTCGTTGCTTCGCGATCTCGACCCTCGTCGTTGTGAGAAGTTCTGTGACGTCAATGACGGGCGCATGCTGCTCGATGAGCTAGTCGGGGCCGGGATCCCGATCTTGATCCTCGATCCGGTCTCGTATCGCCATCGCATGCACCCGCTCATGCAATTCGTGCTCGCCGCCGAGCTTCGCCAAACCCGCGCCGACGAGATTGCGGCACTGCATGTTTTCGCAGCCGAGGTTGAACTGAGTGTCGGAACGAGAACGAATGCGGTGCATCACCTCATCGATGCCGGCGAGTTTGAGGGGGCCTTCAAGATCGCGTTCTCATCGGTGCGCGAGATGTACCACAGCGGACTCATCGGTCGAATGGACGAGTGGATCGATCGATTCCCGCCCGAGTTCGTGGCTGCGAGTCCGGATCGGTGCTCCGCATTTGCGCTCGCCCTGGCGTATCTCGGCCGACGTGAGGAGGCTGAGCGATGGACACGCATCGGGACGGACCGGCTCGAAGGAACGTCCTTGCGAGACGACATGGTTCTGACGCAGGCCAGGGTGATGGCTGCGCTCGACTGCGGTGACACCGACACGGTTCGGAACGAGGTGACGGCATTTCGACTCCGGCACGACGCCGACGAGATAGATCGGGATCGTGACAGTCAGCTCCACACAGCGATGGCTGTTGCGTCGCTCGTTGATGAGCGGCTCGACGAGGCTGCCTACTGGGTGCGGTCGTTGGCTCGGTGGCCAGATCTGTCCGAGCGTCTCCGGAAACTGGGCCACCCGACTCGCGCTGCGTGGGAGGCCTATCTGCGGGGCTCGCTCCACGAGTCAGCTCAGATCGCGGAAGGTCTGCTTGTCGA
>JBJTGD010000343.1:0-3328 GCA_046093735.1 Acidimicrobiia bacterium
TCGGGCTCGATCGGGGGGCCCGCACGCCCGAGGAGCCGGCCGTGGCCATCGGCGCCGAGATCACCGCCTCGCGCACCGGGCGCACGTCGGCGTCGCTGACGACCACCAGCGGCCCGCTGCACTGAGCCGTCAGGACAGGCCCGACTCCTCCAGCGCCCGACGCACCAGCACGCGAGCCAGATGCTCGCGGTACTCGACCGAGGCGTTGATGTCGTTCTGCGGCTCGGTGCCCTCGGCGGCCACTGCCGCGGCGTCGGCGGCCGAGGCCCCCGAGCGCACGGCGTCGACCACGGCGGTGGCCATGAGCGGGGTGGACCCCATGTTGACCAGTGCCACGCCGGTGTTGTCGCCGGCCCGCACGGCGGCCACGCCGACGATGGCCCAGTCCTGGGCCCGACGGTTGAACTTCTGGAACGACCATCCGTCGGCCGCCAACTTGGGGATGCGGATCTCGGTCATCAACTCGTCGGGCGCCAGCGCCGATTCGAGGAAGCCGGTGAAGAACTCGGCGGCCGGGATCTCGCGACTGCCCGAGGGTCCGGTGGCGACGATCGTGCCGCCCATGGCCAGCACCACCGCCGGGAGATCGGAGGCCGGATCGGCGTGGGCCAGCGAGCCGCCGATGGTGCCGCGGTGTCGCACCTGAGGATCGCCGACCTCGCCGGCGGCGCAGGCCAGCAGCGGCGCTTCGGCGGCCAGCAACGCGCTGGTCTCGATCTCGCGGTGACGGGTCAGGGCGCCGATGGCCAGGTGGTCTCCGGCGTCGCGGACATAGCGCAGGTCATCGAGTCGACCGACGTCGACCAGCACGCTGGGAGTGGCCAGTCGCAACTTCATGAGCGGCAGCAGTGAATGTCCACCGGCCAGGAACTTGGCCTCGTCGCCGTGTTCGGCGATGGCGGCGAGGGCCGCATCGACCGAATCGGCCCGCACGTAGTCGAAGGCGGCGGGGATCACTGCGCACCGCCCTCGGCGGCACAGGCCAACACCGATTTCACGATGTTGTGGTACCCGGTGCAGCGGCACAGGTTGCCCTCGAGTCCGAGCCGCACCTCACGCTCGGTCGGGTTCGGGTTCTCGTCGAGCAGCGACACCGCGGCCATGACCATGCCGGGGGTGCAGTACCCGCACTGGAGGCCGTGATTCTGTTGGAACGCCCGCTGCATGGGATGGAGCTCGTCGCCGCCGGCCAGTCCCTCGATGGTCGTGACCGACCTTCCGTCGGCCTGGACCGCCAGCACCGTGCACGACTTGGCTGACTCCCCGTCGAGGTGGATGGTGCAGGCACCGCACGACGAGGTGTCGCACCCGATGTTGGTGCCGGTGAGACCGATGTCCTCCCGCAGGAACTGGACGAGGAGCGTGCGCGGTTCCACATCCTTGGTGTGCTCGACGCCGTTGACCGTGACCGTGATCTGCATCGTGTGCCGATTCCCCCTGCTGATGGCCGCTGATGGCTGTTGCCAGCGCTGTCGGGGCGAGGCTACTCCAGCACCACTGCGTCGCCGCCGGTGCTTGACTGGACGCCGTGACCGATCGGCCGAGTGCTCCCCAGGTGTTGGTGGGCGTCGTGCTCGCCGCTGGGGGATCGACGCGATTCGCCGCCGGCGCCAAGCAGTTGGCCGAGGCGGGTGGCCGGGCGCTGGTGCGGTTGGCGGTCGAGGCCGCGGTGGACGCCGGGTGCTTCGCCGAGGTGGTCGTCGTGCAGGGCGCCGTGGACTGTCGGGCGGTGCTGGACGGCCTGTCGGTGACGATCCTCGACAACCCGCAGTGGGCCGACGGGATGGCCACCTCCCTGCAGGTCGGACTGGCCGAAGCGGCGCGATGGGAGGCGGCGGCTGTGGTGGTGGGCCTGGCCGACCAACCCGGGGTGGGCGCCGCCGACTGGCGCGCGGTGGCCCGGGCCGAGGCTCCATCACCCATCGTGGTGGCCACCTACGACGGCCGTCGGGGCAATCCCGTGCGCCTCGATCGCTCGGTGTGGCCGGAGCTCCCCACCGACGGCGATGAGGGCGCGCGGGCGCTCATGGCCCGGAGGAGCGCCCTTGTGACCGCGGTAGCGTGCCCCGGCGACGCCGCCGACGTCGACACCGTGGAGGATCTCGAGCGATGGAACTGATCAACGAGTTCGACGTGAGCGTGCCCGTCGACACGGCGTGGAATGTCCTGACTGATGTGGAGCGCATCGCTCCGTGCCTGCCCGGTGCGCAACTGCAGGAGATCGAGGGCGACGAGTACCGCGGTGTGGTCAAGGTGAAGGTCGGCCCGATCCAGGCCCAGTACAAGGGCAAGGCCACCTTCGTCGAACGGGATGACTCGGCCCATCGGGCCGTGCTGGAGGCCACGGGTCGCGACACCCGCGGGCAGGGCAATGCGAGCGCCACCATCACCGCGCAACTCGAACCGTCGGGGGAGGGCACGCACGTCACAGTCACCACCGATCTCACCGTGACCGGGAAGGTGGCCCAGTTCGGTCGCGGGGTCATGGCCGACGTGAGCGCCAAACTCCTCAGCCAGTTCGTCGACAACCTCGAACAGACGGTTCTGTCCGACGCCCCGCCGACCCCCGCTCCTGTCGCCGAGCCGACGGCACCCGACTCCGAGCCGACCGCACCGGCTGCGTCGCAACCGACGGCAGCCGAACCGGCCGCAGCCGAACCGACGTCGGGCGTGCGCCGCATCGACCAACCCGAACCCGAGGCCATCGATCTGCTCGAGCACGCCGGGTCCCCGGTGCTGAAGCGGGTCGTCCCGGCGCTCGGTGTGGCGGTTGCCGCACTCATCGTGTGGCGGCTCGTGCGGCGTCGCCGGCGGTGAGTTCGACCGACGACGAGCGGGTGACGACCCTGCTCGGGCGTCGGCCCATGGGGGCCTACGAGGTCGTCGTGCGCCGGGCCGACGGTGATCCGGTGGTGTTGCGCAACGAGCCCTTGCTGCCCGACGGGACGCCCATGCCCACCCGCTACTGGTTGTGCGATCCCGATCTGCGATCGGCGATCGGGACCATCGAGAGTGACGGCGGGATCGATGCGGTCGAGGCGGCGCTCGGTCTCGGCGTCATCGCCGTCACCCACGATGCCTACGCCGCCGAACGCGACGCGGCGTTGCCGGACGACCTGCAGGGGCCACGTCCCTCCGGTGGTGTGGGTGGCACGCGAGTCGGGGTCAAGTGCCTGCACGCCCATTACGCGCACTGGCTGGCCGGCGGCGACGACCCGGTGGGTGAATGGACCCACAAGCAACTGGTGGCGCGCTCCATGGTGCCGGTTGGCGCGCCGGGGAGGATCGCCTCAGGACGGTGGCGGCCATCGACTGCGGCACCAACTCC
>JBJTGD010000344.1:0-15893 GCA_046093735.1 Acidimicrobiia bacterium
AGTTCGGCCTGCACGGCATCGGCGCCCACCCGCACCACGATCGGTTCGCACTCCCCGGGCCGGGGGCCGAGTCGCTGCACCAACGCCCGGATCGGCGCCACCACCACACGCGGTGCCCGGGCTCGATCGCGAAGTCGCCACAGGACGCGCGACCGTCGTCCCATGGTGGTCACTGCGGGACTCACCCGTTCGAAGGGCAGGGTCTCCCACGCCCCGAACAGCTCCACCTCGTCGGCGCCGAGGAACGCTCCGAGGTCGTGCACCAGTCGCTCGGCCTCGGTGGAAGTGGCCACGGCCACGAGGAACGGCCGACGCCCTGACCGGACCACCAGGGAGGCGAGCGACACCGCCCGGCCGGCCTCCACCACGGCGAAGGACGCGGCGCGACGACCGAGCACCGAGTTCAGGGCCGGTTCGTCATCGAGCAGGGGCAACAGCGCAGCGAGCGTCATGGAAGTCCCCGAGGGTAGTGAGCAGCAGCGAACCCGCCGACGACGGAGCCGAGTTCGGCCGGTGCACCGGGTGGGGTTGTTGCAGTGCGGTGGAGTGAGGGTGTCAACTGTCGGGAATGTCCGCCCCCACCATCGATCCGACCGGCGGGTCGTCCACGGGTCCCTCTCCCCTGCCGCCCCGACCCGAGGTGGCGATCCCGGAGAGTCGGACCTTCCGCATCAAGAGCCGGTTGTTGGGCAAGCCCCTCAACACCGACCAGTTGGAGCACGAACGACTGGGCAAACCCACGGCGCTGGCCGTGTTCGCCTCCGACGCGCTGTCGTCCACGGCCTACGCCACCGAGGAGATCCTCCACACCCTGCTCGTGGTCGGTGGCATCGGCCTGTTGGCCTTCGACCAGGTGATGCCGATCACCATCGCCGTGGTCATCATCCTGCTCATCGTCATGTTCAGCTATCGGGAGACGATCAAGGCCTACCCGTCGGCCGGCGGCGCGTACATCGTCACCAAGGACAACCTCGGTGTGGTTCCGGCCCAGATCGCCGGCATGTCGTTGCTCACCGACTACATCCTGGTGGTGGCCGTCTCGGTCTCGGCCGGAACCGCCGCGCTCTACTCGGTGTTCGGCGAGCTCTACCAGTACCGGGTGTTCATCGCCGTGGGGTTCATCGCGATCATCTGCATCGCCAACCTGCGCGGGGTGAAGGAATCGGGGAAGGTGTTCGCCGTCCCCACCTACGCCTTCGTGCTGGCCATGTTCACCATGATCGGATTCGGCCTATACAAGGCGACACTCGGCGGCGGACTGGAGCAGATCGGCCTCGACCAGATGGATCCGACCCAGATCCACGAGGCGGAGGGCACCGCCGCACTGGGCTGGTTCCTGCTGCTGCGAGCCTTCGCCTCCGGCGGTGCGGCGCTCACCGGCATCGAGGCCGTGTCCAACGGCGTGCCCGCCTTCCGCGAGCCGGCATGGAAGAACGCCCGCTTCGTGCTGGTGATCATGGGCACCATGCTGGCGATGATGTTCCTCGGCGTGTCGTGGCTCGCGTCGCAGCTGCACACGATTCCCGTGACCGGCAAGACGGTGATCGCCCAGATCGCTGAGGCCGTCTACGGCACGACGGGCGCAGGGCAGGCGATGTTCGTCATCACCCAGATCGCCACGATGATGATCCTGGTCCTGGCCGCCAACACGGGTTTCGCCGACTTCCCCCGTCTGGCCCACTTCCAGGCCGAGGACTCGTTCCTGCCTCGCCAACTGATCAAGCGGGGCCATCGTCTCGTGTTCTCCAACGGCATCCTCGCCCTGTCGGGTACGGCCGCGGGACTGGTGATCCTCCTCGGGGCCGACGTGACGCGCCTCATCCCCCTCTATGCCGTGGGCGTGTTCACCGCCTTCACGCTGTCGCAGACGGGCATGGCCCGTCGCCACCTCCGACTGCGCGAGGAGGGCTGGCGCTTCGGTCTCTTCATGAACGGGTTGGGTGCCCTCACCACCGGTGTGGTCACCATCGTGATCTGCGTGGCCAAGTTCACCTCCGGTGCATGGGTGATCATCCTCGCCGTCCCGATCTTCGTGTGGATCGTGATCCGGCTCAATCACCAGTACGAGGCCGAGAAGGCCGAACTGGAGGGCGACGTGGCGCAGGCCACCAGCGTGCCGATCATGCGCCGCCATGCGGTGATCGTGATGATCGACAAGGTCGATCGAACAGCGGCTCGGGCCATCCAGTACGCCCGCGCCCTCAGTCCCGATTCGGTCGGTGCCGTGCACATCGCCATCGACGAACAACATGCCCACGAGTTGAAACAGGAGTGGGAGAAACTGGCGCTGCGCAAGGTGCCCCTCGAGATCCGGGAATGTCCCGATCGGCGCATCAACCGCTCGGTGTTGGAGATGGTGAGCGAACTGGCGTCCGACGGGAACACCGAGGTCACCATCCTGATCCCGCGCCGCGAGTACCGCTCGGCCTGGCACCGGCTGCTGCACGACCACACCGCCGATTCGATCGCCAAGGCCCTCAGTGACGTCCCCCATGCCAACGTGACGTTCGTGCCCTACCACCTGACGCGCTCGGCCAAGGGCGAGCACGTGAAGAAGGTGGCCCAGGGCGAGATGTCGGGCACGGCGGGACAGCACGGCTGAGATGGGCCTGTTCGACCGTTCGGCCCGCCGCGAGCAGGAACGTGAGGCCGAGTCACGACAGGTGGCCGTGACCCAACTGGCCGATCATGCCCTCACCGGTGTCGTGCCCATCGGCACGACCCGTTGGCGCCAGCGTGTACGGGTGGCCGGGCGGGTCAAGGCGATCCGCATCCAGCCATGGGCCGACGAGGTGGCCAGTCTGGAACTGACGCTGGCCGACGACACCGGTGGGATCACCATCGTGTTCCTCGGCCGGCGACGCATCGGCGGGATCGACCTCGGCACCCATCTGGTGGCCGAGGGCATGACGAGCACCCACAACGGGCTGCGCACCCTCCTCAATCCCGAGGATCAACTCCTCCCGCACGAGGTGCGACTCCCCTACTGAGTCGGCCCTGCTGCGTCGGCCCTACTGCGTCGGCCCTACTGCGTCGACTTGGTGTTGACGCGGTTCATGGCCGCATCGAGTCCGACCTCGAGGAGCAGTTCGACGGCATCGGCGGCGCGCGCCACGGCGTCGTCGAGTGCCCCGCGATCGGCCCGGCCCACCTTCGACAACACGTGATCGGCGCCGCGTTCGGCCGACGGCGGACGACCGACACCGATGCGAAGGCGCACGAAGTCGGCCGAGTGCAGACGCTGGTGGATGGAACGCAGCCCGTTGTGTCCGGCCAGTCCTCCCCCCAACTTGAGTCGCACCTCACCGACCGGGAGATCGAGGTCGTCGTGCACGATCACCAGACGAGCAAGATCGACGATCCCGTAGCGACGCACGAGCGGCGCCACTGACTCACCGGAGAGGTTCATGAACGTCGTGGGTTCGGCCAGCGCCACCCGACGGGTGTCGATGCGCACCTCGTCGACGAGGGCGCGCTCCTTGCCGGCCCGCAGCCGTCCACCGTGACGGGTTACCAGCAGGTCCACGACGTCGAACCCGACGTTGTGGCGCGTTCCGTCGTACTCGCGTCCCGGGTTCCCGAGGCCGACCACGAGCAGATCGGCGGGGGTTCCGGTCCGGGACCGCTCGCCGTTGCGGCCGGTCCGGGCCATGGAGGGCGGCGGTTACTCGGCGGCGTCGGCGTCGGCGGACTCCGCCTCGGCCGTCGCCTCGGCCGATGCGTCGGCGCCACCTTCAGCGGACGCATCGGCTCCTTCGCCGCCGGCCTCGGACTCGAGCGAGAAGCGGGTGGCCAGACCGAGCACCAGCTGCGTCGACGCATCGACGTCGGTGGTGACACCAGCCGGGAGGGTGACATCAGCCACGGTGAGTGAGCCACCCAGCTCGAGACCGCTGACATCGAGTTCCAGTGACGACGGGCTGCCGGTGGGCTTGGCGCGCACGGTCCGCGTCTTGAGCGGGTGGTCGACGATGCCGCGGCGGCTCTCGACGTCGCGGGCCTCGCCGACGAGAACGATCGGAACCTCGATCGTGACCGGCGCGTCAGGATCGACGCGCAGGAAGTCGACGTGCAGGACATTGCGACGGACCGGATGACGCTGGAGATCCTTGACGATGGCCAGATCGGTTGTGCCGTCGACCTCGAGGGTGACCAGGGCGTTCATGCCGGCCTCGGTCGTGAGGGCCCGGCGCAGGTCCGTCCACGGGACGGCGACGGACTGGGCGTCGCGTCCGAGCCCGTAGACCACGGCCGGGATCATGCCGTCGGCCCGCAGACGGGACGACGAACGGGACCCGACCTCGCGTCCGGTGGCAGCAGTGAGGGTGATGGCCATGGCGGCGCGCTCCTGTCAGAGTGAAACAGCCGGAGAGCCTACCGATCGGGACCCCAGCGGGGCGAACCGGGCCTCCCGGCGTGTGCCGCAAGAGATCGGGGCGCTCAGCTCTGGTTGTTCCCGCCGAAGATCTCGCTGACCGAGGTGTCCTCGAACACGGCATCGATCGCATCGGCGATGATCCCGGCCACCGACAGCACCACGATCTTGGGCGACTGCTTGGACGGCGGCAGCGGGAGGGTGTTGGTCATGACCACCTTCTCGATGCACGACTCGTTCAGTCGTTCGATCGCCGGACCGGAGAACACTCCGTGGGTGCAGGCGGCGTAGATGGCCGTGGCCCCGCGACTCTGCAGCTGCTGGGCGGCGGCCACGATCGTTCCGCCGGTGTCGATCATGTCGTCGATCAACACGCACGTCCGACCCTCGACCTCGCCGACGACGTCACGGGCCTCGACCGTGTTCTTCTGACCCTTGACCCGACGCTTGTGGACGATGGCCAGATCGGCGTGCAACTGATTGGCATACCGCTCGGCCACCTTCACCCGACCGGCATCGGGGGACACGACCACGAGATCGTCGCCCAGTCCCGACATGTAGTTCACCAGTACCGGCATGGCGGTGAGGTGGTCGACCGGACCGTCGAAGAACCCCTGGATCTGCCCGGAGTGGAGATCGACCGAGATGAGCCGATCGGCGCCGGCCGACTTGAACATGTTGGCGATCAACTTGGCGGTGATCGGCTCCCGTCCCTCCGACTTCCGGTCCTGACGGGCGTACCCGTAGAAGGGGGCAACAGCCGTGATGCGCTTGGCCGACGCGCGCTTGGCCGCGTCCACCATGATCAACTGCTCCATGATGGCGTCGTTCACCGTCATGCCATCGGTGCTGACATGGGTCTGCACGATGAACACGTCGGTGCCCCGCACCGACTCGCCGAAGCGGGTGTGCAACTCACCGTTGGCGAACTCGGCGAGGTTCGACTCCCCCAGCTCGACCCCGAGCCGCTCGGCGATCTCCTGGGCCAACGGCAGGTTGGCGCGACCGGAGACGAGGTGCAGCCGCTTCTTGGTGACCAGTTCCATGCGGGGCCTTCCGAGAGGTCAGGACGACCGAGTGTAGAAGGGTCCGGTGGTGGTGCCGGGGGGAATGGTCACGCCGGACGACAGCGAGGCGAAGGGCCCCACCACGGCATCCTCGCCGATGGTCGCGCCCCGGGCGACCGTGCTCTCGACCACCGACCGCGCGCCCACCGTGCAGTCGACCAGCCGACAGTCGGGCCCGATCTCGGCACCGTCACCGATCACACAGTGTCCTTGCAGGATGGTGCCCGGGAACAACGTGACGTCGGGTCCGAGGGCAACCGTGGTGTCGACGTAGGTGCGAGCCGGATCGACCATCGTCACTCCGCGTCGCATCCACTCCTCGTTCGTGCGGCGGCGAAGCTCGGCCTCCGCGGCAGCCAACTGCAACCGGTCGTTCACGCCGATGGTGTCGGCCGGGTCATCGGCCACCACTGCGGAGACGCGGTAGCCAGCGGCGGCGAGCACGGCCACGACGTCGGTCAGGTAGTACTCCCCTTGTGAGTTGTCGGGAGTGAGACGACGCAGGGCAGGACCGAGGACGCTGGCGCGGAAGCAGTAGATCGAGGTGTTGACCTCGTCGACGGCGAGTTCCGCCTCGGTCGCGTCACGCTGTTCCACCACCCGTTCCACCGCACCGGACCGGCCCCGCAGCACGCGTCCGTACCCGGTCGGATCCTCGAGCACCGCAGTGAGCAGCGTGCAGGCGGCATCGGTCCGTCGATGTTCCTCGACGAGGGCCCGGATCGTGTCCGGTCGGAGCAACGGAGTGTCGCCCGGCACCACGACGAGATCGGCGTCGTTCTCGTCGAGATCCTCAGGCGAGAAAGCGGTGAGCGCCACGCCGACCGCGTCACCGGTGCCGCGCTGCACCTCCTGTTCGACGAAGTCGAGCGGGACGGACGGTGCGGCGTCGAGCAACTTCTTGGTGACGCGCTCGGCGCCATGGCCCACGACGATCACGGCGCGCTGCACCTCGGCCCCGGCCAACGCGTCGATGGCGTACAACACCATCGCCCTCCCACACAGCAGATGGAGAGGTTTGGGGCGCGTCGACCGCATGCGGGTCCCCTCGCCAGCGGCGAGGACGATGGCGGACAGCGGCCTCGGGATCACCGGCCTTTTCTAGTACGGTCCCTGTGCCCTTCGGGGGTGGTGTAATTGGCAACACGCCAGGTTTTGGTCCTGGTTTTCGGGGTTCGAGTCCCTGCCCCCGAGCCGACTCGTTTCGCACCCGTCATGGCCCGACCGCTACAGTCGCCCCGCCATGGGATCGCTGATCAAGAAGCGCCGCAAACGCATGCGGAAGAAGAAGCACAAGAAGATGCTGAAGCGCACGCGCTTCCAGCGTCGAGCTGCGGGCAAGTAGTCGATCATGCCCCCGGGGGAACGGTACGGGTGACCACCCGCCCCGGCCCCGGATGGTTGCCCTCGACGAACCACGTGGAACCCGAGCCGGCCAGTCGCGGGCGCTGCCCCGTGGCCCGGGCCAGTTCGTCGCGCCAACGGGCCAGGTCGGGGGCCACCGACAGGGCTGCCGGTTCGAGATCGTTCCCGTGGTCGCCCGCCGGCCCGCCGAGCCTGTCCCATTCTCGGTAGACGACCGGCGTTGAGCAGTGGATCGGCGGGGTCAGCAGGGTGAACTCCTGGTCGATGTGCCCGAGCGGCTCCACCACCTCGCCGATGCCCGACACTCGGGCCCGACCGCCGATCAGGCAGAACGCCACATCGGCGCCGATCCGCGCCGCAGCCGCGAGGTCAACGGCGCCCGCCCATCGCAGCACGGCCGCCGCATCGGCCGACCCGCCGCCGAGCCCGGCCCCCGGGGCGATCCGCTTGGTGACCACCACGCGAGCCCGACGACCCACCGAACGCAGGGCGGCGACCACCAGATCGTCGGGGCCGGCCGCGACCTCTCGGCCCTCGACGTCGCGGTGCACGACCTCGAGGTCGGTGGACTCCTCCACCTCGAGTTCATCGGCCAGATCGAGGGTCACCATCTCGGCCTCGATGAGGTGGTAGCCGTCGTCGCGGACGCCCACGATGCGCAACGACGTCGTCAGCTTCGCCGGGGCGATCAATCGGACCGGGGTCATGGGACGATCATCGCCGCGAACGTCCGACGACGGTGGTCAATGCCCCCCACTGGACCACGCTGAGCCGCTCGGGGCGTTCGGCGGGATCGATGCCCGCAGCCGCGAACTGCTCGGGGGTGACCACTCCGGCCAGCGAGCGCCGGAGCATCTTGCGGCGCTGACCGAAGGCGGTTCGCACGAGATCCATGAGCGCGTCGGGATCGACGTCGACGGCCGGTCGGTCACGTCGCACGATCCGCACCAGCACCGACTCGACCTTGGGCTGGGGCACGAACACCGTGGACGGGATGCGGGCCACCACCTCGGCCGTGGCCCACAGCGACAACTTCACCGACGGGATCCCCCACGCCGATCCGCCGACGGGCGCCGCCAGTCGCTCTCCCACCTCGCGCTGCACCATGACGAGCATCTCGGTGATCGCAGGGACTCGATCGAGCAGCTCCAGCACGATGGTGGTGGCCACGTTGTAGGGAAGATTGGCCACGAGCGACCAGCGAGGGGCCTCGGCCAGCACCTCGGACCAGTCGACGGTGCGCGCATCGGCGTGCACCACCCGCACCCCCAGCGGCTCGACCGTCTCGGCCAGGACCGGGAGCAGGTGGCGGTCCAGTTCGACCGCCACGACCGTTGCGCCGGTGGCGGCCAGTTCGGTGGTGAGTGAGCCGACACCCGGTCCGATCTCCACGACGTGCGAGTCGGGGCGCAGATCGGCCAGACGCACGATGCGGCGAATGGTGTTGGGATCGGCGACGAAGTTCTGCCCGAGAGCGCGACTCGGTCGAAGGCCATGACGCTCCAACAGGTCGACGACCTGGGTGCGGGTGAGCGTCACGATGGAATGGTGAGGGAGAGCGCGCGCAGGGCGATCAGGCGCAGGCGCCGTTCCACGGACGCAGGCCGTAGCGGCGATACATCTCGAGGGCCACTGCGTCCTGATCGGCGGGAGCGGCGAGATTGGGCGGGACCCCGACGAGGTCGTCGCGACCGATCGCCGCGGCATAGGCGTCCCAGCCGCCCTGGTAGATCTGGTAGGCGCCCATGAAGGTGCCGGTCCGATCGACGGCCCCGTAGTTGTCGCGTGACTCCCACATGCGCAGACAGGCCATCACCGCGTCGACCGACCGGGACGGAGCCGTCGTCGGGGTCGCCACCCGGCGTGTGGTGGTGGTCGTGGGTCGGGGAGCCACCGTGGTGGGCGGCGGCGCGAGCGTCGCGGTGGTCGCGGCCTGCGCCACTTCCTCCGGTGTGGGCCAGTCCATCTCCACCGCCGCTGCGTCGAGGGAATCGGGCGACGACGCGCCGACGGCGGCCACGAGACCCGGATCCAGCGTTCCGACCTCGGCGGCGCCCGACCTCGTCTGACCACTCACCACATCGAGCACCAGCATCGGCAGGCACACCAGTGTCACCACCAGCGCGAGCAGCAGGCGACGTTGGGTCGGGTGAGCGATGAGGGCGTTCAGAACGGTTCCTCGGTCGGCGGACAGGAGCGCACCACACGGGGACCGACGCGTCGAGGACGCCTCGAACTCCGCCCGGAGCCGCCATCAACCTAGGAGGGCCGCTCGGGAGCTCGCAACCACTCTCGACCCGGTCGACACCTCGGGACCACCGCGAATCCCCATGTCAGGGGCCCCATCGACGGAATCCCACGATGTGGGAGATCAGGAGAGGTCGCGTTTGCCCATGTCACCGAGGCGGTGGACCCGCTCGGCGTTGTTCCATGTGACATCCGACACAGTCTCGACGGACTGGCCCCGCACCTCGGCCAGCATCGCCCCCACCACCGGGACCAGTGACGGGACGTTGGGCCGCCCACGGTGGGGCACGGGGGCCAGGAAGGGCGAATCGGTCTCCACCAGCAGGCGATCGGACGGGCACAGGGCGGCTGCCTCGCGCACCTCGGGGGCACCGGGGAAGGTCACGATCCCACTGAACGAGAGATGGCAGCCGTGATCGTGGCTGCGGCGGGCCTCGTCGGGACCACCGGTGAAGCAGTGCAGCACCGTGCGCTCCGGTACGCCCTCGGACTCGAGGATGTCCCAGGTGTCGGTCCATGCCTCGCGGGTGTGCACCACCAGCGCCAGATCGTGCTGATGGGCGAGCGCGATCTGGGCGGCGAACACCTCACGCTGTACATCTCGAGGCGAATGGTCGTAGTGGTAGTCGAGTCCGCACTCGCCGACCGCCACCACGACCGGATCAGCCAGCAGTTCGGCGAGGCCATCGAGGCCGTTGCGGGCATCGTGGGGGTGCAGACCGTCGGTGGCCCACACGCCCTCATGGGCCGAAGCCACCGCCACCGCCGTGCGCGAGGTGGCCAGATCGCACCCCACGGTGATCATGCGTTCCACACCGGCGGCGCGGGCCTCGGCGATGGTGGACGTGGCCTCGGGCCACCGATCCGCACCATCGCCGAGATGGCAGTGCTCGTCGGTCCAGCGCACGACGCTCACTCGTTCGTCACGGTGATGCGCGGGAAGAGCGGATCGCCCTTGACCACGGTGCGGCCCCCCGGGTAGCCACCCCACCGCGTCGCCTCGGGCACCAGCACGTCGGTCGGTGCCCCCTCGAGCCCGACGCGCTCGAAGATGGTGGCCGACGTCGTCGGGATGGCCGGCGAGGCGAGGATCGCCACGATACGCAGCACCTCGAGCGCATCGCCCATCACGGCGTCCACCGCCGGGCCCGGGTCGGCCTTCCATGGTTCGTTGGCCTCGAGATGGGCGTTGGCCGCGCCGACCAGGCGCCACGTGGCCTCGAGCGCCTGACTGGGCGCGATGGACGCCCAGCCCGCCATCGTCTCGGCCACACAGCGTTCGGCGATAGCCGCCAGCGGCGAGTCGGGCGACGGCGCCGGGCCCACTCCACCGCACTTCTTGGCCACCACCGTCGCCACCCGCGACAGCAGGTTGCCGAGGGTGTTGGCCAGATCGGTGTTGTAGCGGTTGACCATCGCCTCGTAGGAGAAGTCGCCGTCCGGACCGAACGGGTTGTCGCGCAGGAAGTGGTAGCGGAAACCGTCCACGCCGAAGTCGGCCACGAGATCGGCCGGGAAGATCTGGTTGAGACGGGTCTTGGACATCTTCTCGCCACCGACCAGCAGGTAGCCGTGCACAGCCAGCTTCTTCGGAGGCTCGATCCCGGCGGCGAGACACATGGCGGGCCAGTAGACGCAGTGGAACCGCAGGATGTCCTTGCCCAGGAGATGGTGCACCGCGGGCCACCACTCGGCGAAGCGTTCCTGATCGGCGCCGTAGCCGACCGCAGTGGCGTAGTTGATGAGCGCGTCGTACCAGACGTAGAAGACGTGGCCCGGATCCCACGGCACCGGCACGCCCCATTCGAGCGAGGTGCGCGACACCGAGACGTCCTCGAGCCCCTTGCGGATGATCCCCAGCGCCTCGTTGCGCTTCCCCTCGGGCTGGACGCAGTCCGGGTTGGCGGCGTACCAGTCGAGCAGTGGTTGCTCGAACTTCGACAACTCGAAGAACCAGTTGTCCTCCTCCAGCCATTCGACCGGACGACCGTGGATCGGGCACTCACCGTCCACCAGATCGGTCTCGTTGTAATAGGCCTCGCACGGCACGCAGTAGTGGCCGGCGTAGGTGCCCTTGCGGATCCAGCCGTTGTCGAAGATGGCCTGCATGAACGACTGCACCGACGCGAAGTGGCGGGGCTCGGTGGTGCGGATGAAGTCGTCGTTGGAGATCTGCAGCATCTCCCACGCCTCGCGAAAGCGGGCGCTGGTGCGGTCGGCCTGCTCCTGGGGCGTGACCCCGTTGGCCTCGGCTGCCCGCTGGATCTTCAGTCCGTGCTCGTCGGTGCCGGTGAGGAAGAAGGTCGGATCACCGAGCAGTCGGTGCCAGCGGGCCAGCGCATCGGCCGTGACCGTGGTGTAGGCGTGACCGATATGGGGCACGTCGTTCACGTAGTAGATCGGTGTGGTCACGTAGAACGGCTCGGGCACGGCGCAAGGCTACGCAGTACCGAGCGCGACCACGGACCGCATTGCGTCGGCCCGATCGCGCCGAAGTCCGATCAGACCCCCGACGCCAACCCGGCGGTGGTCCCGCCGTCGACGACGATGTCCACTCCGGTGATGTACGAGGCATCGGTCGAGCACAGGAAGTCGACCACGGCGGCGAGCTCGTCGGCCGTCCCCTCGCGATGGAGCGGTGTGGTCTCCATCAATTGAGCGATCATCGGTCCGACCGCCTCCTCGCGGGCCGCCATCGGGGTGTCGATGACCCCCGGAGACAGCGACACGATGCGCGCGCCGCGCGCTCCCCACGACGGTGCGGCACGGCGCACCAGGCGCACCACGGCGCGCTTGGCCCATCCGTAGGCCAGCGCCGGGTCGTCGAGTGGAGAGTGGTCGAGCCTCTGCAGTCGGTCGAACGCGTCGAGCAGCAGTGCGGTCCCCCGCAGGTCGACCTCGAGGATGCGAGCGCGTTCGGCCATCACCGGCGAGATGCCAGCGGCGTGCACGAGAGCATGGAGAGGGCCCGTCGACGCCACGAACGCCGCCAGTTCCGCCACCCGAGCCGCATCGGTGACATCGGCGGCGAAGGGTTGGCCGCCGGTGGCCGCGGCCACGGCAGCGACGGCATCGGGATCGAGGTCGACCAGCACCAACTCGGCCCGGCCCGCGAAACGATGGGCACAGGCCCGATCCATGCCACTGGCCGCGCCCGTCACGACGATCACGTCACCCGGGTCATCCATGCGCTCACCCCTCACCGACGAAGATGCAACCGCCCTCCCTGCGGACGATGCGGCCGGCGGTGGGCGTCGGATAATGAGTACCGAGCACGAGCGTCGCCCGATCGGCGTGTTCGTCGGCGATGCGACGTCGCGCGGCCGCACCCATCGGGCCGTCCCAGTCGCCGATGAAGCCCCAGTCGGGCTCGGCCCACTGCACCGGATGATGGGTCATGTCGCCGGTGATGAACGCGGTCGCATCCCCCGACGTGATCAGCACCGACACGTGTCCGCGCGAATGCCCTGCGGTGGGGACGAACCGCACCTCGTCGGTGACCTGATGGTCCGGATCGACGAGGTCGGCCAGACCGGCCTCCATCACCGGCGCCACGGTGTCGGGCAGGTTGCTGGCGAACGGGTTCGTCTCCGCCATCCAACCCTCGTACTCCGCCCGACAGAACAAGTACCGGGCCGACGGGAACGTGGGCACCCATCGCTCGCCGTCCCAACGGGTGTTCCAACCCACATGATCGAAGTGGAGATGCGTGCAGCACACGATGTCGATGGTGTCGGGCGGGAATCCGGCGACGGTGAGGCGATCGAGGAAGCCCGGATCACCCCGCATGCCGTCGAGTCCGGGAACCTCCCGGTCGCCGACGCAGGTGTCCACCAGGATCCGCAGCCCCTGCGACTCGACGACGAAGGAGTGGATCGACAACTGCGCCGTGCCGGTCCCGTCGATGAACAGTGGCGCCAGCCAGTCGGCATGAGGTTCCAGCGCCTCCGGAGTGGCGTCGGGCAACAGCCCGGAGAGCGCCACGGGCACCTCCGCCTCCACGACCTTGGTCACGGTCACGTCTCCGATTCGCCAATTCATGATGTCTCCCCCGAACGACCAGGTGACGCCAAGGTGACGTCCCCACGACGTCGTCGAGACGCCCGGTCCGAGCGTAACGACCGCCGCAGAACCCTGACAGACTGCGGCGCACCCGGCACGGCGCCGGCGGGAGGGGGCACGATGACCGCACAGGTGCGGCTCGACATCGACGGACCGATCGCCGTCATCACCAACGACAACCAGGAGAAGCGCAACGCCTTCACCGACGAGATGGACAAGCAACTCTTCGACATCCTCAGCGAGTTGCGGTCGAACCCGGCGGTGCGCGCCGTGGTGTGGCGCGGCGAGGGTCACTCGTGGTCATCGGGCCGCGATGTCGGATCCATCGGCACCAACAAGACCGAGATGACCCATCACGAGTTGATGTCACGGGGTCATCGCGGCATCAAGCAGATCTTCGATCTCGACGCCCCGATCATCGTGCCGATCCAGGGCTGGGCCATCGGCGGCTCGTTCCAGCGGGCGCTGCTGTGCGACATCCGCATCGCCACCCCCGAGACGAGGTTCATGCTGCCCGAGGTCGGACACGGCGTCATCCCCGACACCGGCGGTGTCGGCCGGCTCTACCAGATGTGTGGCCACGGCGTGGTGAGCGACATGGTCCTGACCGGTCGACCGCTCGGTGCCGAGGAGGCGCTGTCACTGGGGATCGTGTCGCGCATCGTGTCGCGGGAGGAGCTCGACGACACGGCGATGGAGATGGCCCGCAAGATCGCGTCATCTCCGGCGGTGACGGTGAAGTTGGCCCGACGGGTGATCGCCCATCTGGCCACCCCCGAGATCGTGACCTCGATGGAGGACGAGTTGATCTACCAGACGTTCATCAACAAGTCCGAGGACTTCGCCGAGTTCCGCGCCGCCCGGGCCGAGGAACGCGATCCCGTCTACCGAGGGAGCTGACATGGCCACCGACGCACCCATCGGTATTCCCGAACCCCCGGCCCTCGGCTCGAGCGCGCTGCCGGCCGGCACCTACGACGGCCGCACGGTGTTCGTCACCGGTGGCGGCACCGGACTGGGTCGGGCCATCGCCAGCGAGTTCGCCCGACTCGGCGCCAATCTCGTGATCGCCAGCCGCAAGCCCGAGCACCTGGACCAGGCCACCGAAGCGATGGCCGAACTGGGCGCGCCGCACCTCACGGTCACCTGCGACATCCGCGAACCCGAGCAGATCGCCACCGCCTTCGACGCCGCCACCGAACGTTTCGGCCTGCCCGATGTGTTGGTCAACAACGCGGCCGCCAACTTCCCGGTGCCGGCCGAGGACATGAGCCCGAACGCGTGGCGCACCGTCGTCGACATCACCCTCAATGGCACGTACTTCTGCGCCCGCGAGTTCGGCCGCCGACATCTGGCGGCCAACACCCCGGGTTCGATCATCAACGTCGGCGCGTCGTATGCGTGGACGGGCGGACCCGGGTTCGCCCATTCGGCGGCGGCCAAGGCCGGTGTGAAGAACATGGTGGAGACCCTGGCCGTCGAGTGGGGTCCCTACGGGATCCAGGTGAACGGACTGGTGCCGGGCCTGTTCCCGCACGAGGACATGACCGCCGACATCCAGTCCAACTTGCAGCGCACCAACGACAAGGACGTGTGCCAACCGGCGCTGCGCGTGGGGCGCCCCCGCGAGCTGGGGTGGGCCGCCACCTTCCTCGCCTCACCGTGGGCGCAGTTCATCAGCGGTCACACCCTCGTGGTCGACGGCGCCAACTGGCAGCGCCGGTCGATGACGAACCCCGCCGTCGTGACCATCCGCGACCAGATGGGCAAGGGGCCATTCGAACCGTGAAGTTCTCGCTGTCGCTTCCCTTGCTCAAGGACCTGTCGGCGGCCGATCCGTTCCGCGAGACCTTCGCGTTGGCGATGCTGGCCGAAGAACACGGGTTCGACACCGTGACCATCGGCCATCACCACTTCATGCCCGGCAACATGAGCGATCCGCTCACCTTCCTCGCCGCGGTGGCCGCCCGCACCTCCACCGTGCGAGTGGGTACCGGCATCTTCCAGCTGCCGATCCACAACCCGGTGCGAGTGGCCGAGCAGGTGGCCACCATCGATCAGTTGTCGAGTGGACGCGTGTCTCTCGGCGTTGGGATGGGATGGTGGCCGCTCGAGTACGAGGTCCACGGCTCGGTGTTCCGGCAACGCGGCGCCCGCATGGAGGAGGCCCTCGAGATCCTGCGCCTGGTGTGGACCCGGGAGAAGACCTCGTTCGACGGGCAGTTCTGGTCGTTCCCCGAACTGACCGTGCATCCCCGCCCCGTCCAGCAGCCCAATCCCCCGTTGTGGGTGGCCGGCGTGGCCCCGGCCGCAGTGGACCGCGCCGCCCGGCTGGGCGACGTCTGGATCTGCGGTCCGGTGCAGTCACTGGCCGCTGCGCTGCGCTGCCTCGACCTGTACCGACCGCGGCGCGCCGAATTGGGGCGCCCCGACGACTGGGTGCTGCGCCGCTACGCGTGGGTGGGCCCCGACGACGAACAGGTCCGCACCGAGGTCCTGCCCGTCTACGTCGACGGACTCATGGCGCACTGGCGCGAGTCGGCCGAGGAGGCCGAGGAGCTCGAACTGTTCGCCCGCATCGACGCCGGTGAGGACGTGAGCGCCGAGGACATCGCCGCCGACCGACTACTGTGGGGCGACCCCGACCGCGTCATCGGCCAGATCCGCGAGTACGAGGCGGCCACCGGCTGCACCCACGTGCACGCCGCCTTCGGCGCCGGGCTCCCGGCCGACACCGGCCAGGCCTCGCTCGGTTCCTTCGACGACATCGCCGAGAT
>JBJTGD010000345.1:0-10245 GCA_046093735.1 Acidimicrobiia bacterium
GAGCTCGACCATGGCCGAGGCGTTGTCCTCGGTGGCGTACTCGGGATCGTCGATACCGATCATGCGGTTCGACCACCCGGCGGGCCGATTCGGCGAACCCACCCGAGTAGTCGATCTGCATCCCGATGCGCATCGTCATGGCGTCCCTCGATCCTCGACCTCGGGGCCGGGCCGATCCGGCGCCCATGCCGACCGTAGTCCTCGACTGCCCGCACCGGTCCGGGCCGAGGATGTGGCACCGGTCGGGCTCCGTTAGTGTCTGACGCCACACGGCCACCGGCCCGCACCCGTGGGGAGATCCGCGCATGACACTCGAGGGCATCGACCTTCTCGACCTTGACCGCTTCCAGCGCCTCGAGCACTACGAGATGTTCGACCGTCTCCGGGCCGAGGACCCGGTGAGCTGGCACGAGTACCCGGGAGCCCAGGGCTTCTGGAACGTGGTGAAGCACAAGGACCTCGTCACCGTGAACCGCGATACGCAGTTGTTCTCGTCGGAGGCCGGTGGCATCTCCATCCTCACGCCCGACGAGATGGACCGGGGCGCCGGCGGCAACGACCCCCGCGGTCTGATGATGCTGTACATGGATCCGCCCAAGCACACCCGCTACCGACTGCTGGTGAACAAGGGCTTCACCCCGCGCATGATCGGTCTCATCGAGAAGTACCTCCAGCATCGGGCCATCCTCATCGTCGACAACATCATCGAGCGCGGCTCGTGCGACTTCGTCGACGATCTCGCCTCCGAGCTGCCGCTGCAGGCCATCGCCGAGATCATGGGTGTGCCCCAGGAGGACCGTCGCCTGTTGTTCGAGTGGTCGAACCGAATGATCGGTATCGACGATCCCGAGTACGCCACCGAGGACAACGCCTCGGCCATGGTCGAGCTCTACTCGTACGTGAACCAGATGGCCAAGGACCGGGCCGTCGATCCCCGTGACGACATCGTGACCAAGCTCATCAACGCCGAGGTCGAGGGCGATCGCCTCAGCGAGCTCGAGTTCGACATGTTCATGGTGCTGCTCACCGTGGCCGGCAACGAGACCACTCGCAACACGACCTCGTGGGGCATGTGGGCGCTCATGCAGAACCCCGAGCAGTACGCCGCCCTCACCGCCGACATCGACGGCAAGTTGGATCACGCCATCGAGGAGATCCTGCGCTGGGCCACGCCGGTGTACCACTTCCGTCGTACGGCGACGGCCGACACCGTGATCGGCGACAAGGAGATCAAGGCCGGCGACAAGGTCGTGATGTGGCACATCTCGGCCGACCGCGACGAGGACGTGTTCGCCGATCCCTACCGCTTCGACATCGAGCGGTGGCCGAACGAGCACATCGCCTTCGGCGGTGGCGGTCAGCACTTCTGCCTCGGCGCCAACCTGGCCCGCATGGAACTGAAGCTGATCTTCCGCGAGATCCTCGAGCGCATACCCGACATGCAGTTGGCCGGCAACGTGGACATCCTGCGCTCGAACTTCATCGGCGGCGTCAAGCACATGCCGGTGACCTCCACGCCGGGCGCCCGTCGGAACCCCGCGCCGCTGAGCTGAGTCGGTACCGACTCAGCCGGGCTCGTCAGCGCGCTCGTAGTTCGTCACCATCTCGGTCTCCCGGTCCTTGGACGGGAAACCGAACCAGACGATGGCGATGCCAGCCAGCATGGCCACGATGCCCACGCCATAGGCCAGGTGCTGACCGTCGACGAAGGACTGGCGCGCGGCAGCGATGATCTGATCGGCGTACTGCGGGTACTGCTCGGCGATGATCGCCGCGCCCGAGTACGACTTGGTCAATTGGGTGATGACGTCGTCGGAGACCGATGTCGGTGCGGCAGTGATCTGGGCCCGGAAGGCCAGGGCATAGCCGGCGGTGAGGATCGCCCCGAGGATCGACTGGAGGACGGCCCCCCCGAGGTCGCGCTGCAGATCGGCGGTGGCCGAGGCCATGCCCGCCCGGTCGACCGGCACCGACTCGGTGAGCGATCGCGACGCCGGCGGCCCGGCGATGCCGACGCCGAGACCCAGCAACGAGTACCCGAGACCGACCACCAGCGCCGAGGCGGTGTCCCGCCACAGGAAGATCATCACCGCGAACCCGAGTCCGGCGATGACGAACCCGACCAGCAGCGCGTCACGCGAGCCGCGCCACTCGATCAATCGGGCCGAGACGGGCGCGCCGACGACCATGAACACCGCCGCCGGGAGGACACTGAGGCCGGCTTCCCAGGTCGAGTAGCCGAGCACGTTCTGCATGTACTGCTGACCGATGAACATGGCGCCGACCAGCGCGCCGAACACGAGCATCCCGGCCACGCCGGCCACCCAGAAGGTGCGACGCGCCGCCACGCGCAGGTCGTAGAGCGGCTCGGCCACACGGCGTTGACGTCGCACGAACAGCACCACGGCGGCCACGGCGATCACGGCGATGACCGCGGACGCGGTGAGCAGTCCGGGTTCGGGGGCGATGGTGATGGAGATCACCGCCGCGCCGACCATCACCACCGACAGCACACCACCGAGGTTGTCGACCGAGCCGGTCGACTCGTTCACATGCGCCGGCAGCAGCAGGATCGAGGCGACGAAGGCGATGACGGCCAACGGGATGGTGACGAGGAAGACCGATCCCCACCAGAAGTGGAGCAGCAGACCGCCGGCGACGAGGGGACCGAAGGCCATCGTGGCCCCACCGATCCCCGACCACAGGGCGATGGGTCGCGTCCGCGCCGGACCCGACCACAGCGCAGTGATCAGGGCCAGGGTGGTGGGGAAGGCCATGCCGGCGGCGACACCGCCCACGATCCGGGCCAGGGCCAGCACGATGACATCGGGGGCGAAGCCGGCGACGAGGCTGGCCGGCACCGACAGCACCAGACCACCGAGGAGCATGGATCGACGTCCATAGCGGTCGCCCAGTGCGCCCAACCACAGGACGGTGGCGGCCAGCCCCAGCGAGAAGCCGACGGCGACCGCATTGAGCTCCACCTGCGACGCGTCGAAGTGCCGCCCGATATCGGGCAGGGCGATGTTGGCCACCGACAAGTTGAGGTTGGCGACGGTGGCCACGAGGATGAGCGTGGCCAGCACCGCCCCGGCGCGGGCCGGCACCGAGCCGTCGGCCGGCGCAACGACCGAGGCGGTCACCTCGCCCCGACGTGCAGACCGATCTCCGCCAGGTAGTCGAGGTAGTACCCCGGCAGATCGGCATCGGCCACGGGCTCCCATGCCTCGAGGTCGAGAGGCGCGTAGGAGTCCTCACCGATGAGCAGGCACGAGTCGTCGTCACCGTCGTCGAAGGGCCACAGCACGAGGCTGCGGAAGCGCACCAGCACATGGGCCACGTGCTCGGGCACCGGGTAGCCCCGTCGCCGGGCCATCGCCGCAGGGAGGAGGTTGCGGATGTACCCCTCCTGCACCACGACCGAGTCGTCGACCACCAGTCGCTCGATGGTCGACTCCAGCACGGCGCCACCACCGGCCACGTAGTCGGCGTAGTAGGTGCGCACGGCGTCGTACCCCTTCGGGCCGAGATCCTTGCCCATGATCCAGAAGCGGTAGGACGGATCGGGCACCAGCGTGGCCATCAGTCCGTCGAGGTCGCGCTCGACCTCGGCCCGGGCGTGAGCCTGCACCAACGTCAGCATGCGCCGCTGACGGGCAGTGGTGGCGGCGGCCAGGTAGGGCTCGTAGTCCGTGTAGGTCCTCGACGGCTCGAACGTCTGCATCGCTCCCCCTTCGTTCGAACGCCGAGGGTAGTCGTCGTCCCGGTGCGAGGTGCTCGACGTCAGACCCGACGTCCCATCTCGATCAGGTAGCCGTCGGGATCGCGCACGAAGGCGAGGGTGATCGTCAGCGTCGGCAACTCGAGCACGAACGGCTCGCGGTCCGGTGTGGCGCCGGCCGCCAATGCTCGGTCGAATGCGGCGTGCACGTCGTCGACGTCGAGGAAGACCTTCCAGATGCCGTCGGGCCGGGGGCGGTTCTCCTCGGCTGCCACCGTCGCCCTCGACAGCAGCACCTGAGTACCGCCCTCGGGCGAGCCCACCAGCACCTCCCGCACGTCGGGGGTGTCGATCCGGGCCTGCACCCCGAGACCGAGGCCGTCGGTCCAGAATCTCTCCGAGCGCTCAAGGTCGGAGACCCACAACGCCACGTTCCCGATGCGTGTCGACATCCCGACATGATAGAACACCGTTACATTCGCGTGTGACCCACGGAGGACCGATGACCACCGCCGAGCCGCTCGACCTGAATGCCGTGCTCCGACCCGCCGCTCCCCCGGTGGTGATCGACGCGCCCTACACCGCCGACCAACACGCCCGTCTCCTCGGCGTGGTCAAGGACCACGGCCCGTGGCCCACCATCACGGCGCACCACTTCTCCACCGTCGAGGAACTCATCGCCACATCGAGCGGCATCGTGCCGGAGAACCACGGCCTCACACTCGACGACATCGCCACCGCCAACTTCCGTGGATTCCTCGCCGAGAACTCGTGCTGCTGGTACCCCGAGATCCACGACTGCTTCTACAACCTCGACTTCATCGAGCGGGCCAAGCGCTACTGGGGCGCCGAGTACGCCAAGCCGACGTTGATGCTGTTCAACATCGGTGGGCCGGCCCACAGTGGGTTGAACGCCCATCTCGACGCCGTGTCCTTCCGGGGTGCGACGATCGCCGACACCCCGGTGTGGATCCAGAACCTGATGGGCAAGTCGGGGCTGTTCACCGACTACATCCTGAAGATGGCCCAGGTGATCACCTGGTTCTGGTTGGGTGAGGAGGGAACCTTCACCTACTGGCCCGACGGCCCACACGGACAGCCGGCGCGGATCGAGCATCCGATGTGGAACAAGGGCGTCGTCGTGCAGAACGAGTTGATGTTCCATCGCGGAGACCCGGTGGGCCGACCCGATGAGCGCGACATCACCGGACTGGCCCACCGTTCGATGTTCGGCTACCGATCGGCGACGGACGACTGGGCCATCACCACCGACGGAGAGGTCGTGCGCACCTACGAGCCGACCAACATCCGTTTCCTCGTGCACTGGAACGCCGAGGTCTACATGGATCGGGACGAGGCCAAGAAGGTCATGGACCACTCCGACGACATCACCCGGGATCGCATCGTCGAGACGTTCCTCGACGACCTGGCCCGTCGGGGAGTCGCCTGTGAGACCCCGGACGAGCACGATCCGTTCCACGACCAGTCGTTCATCCGCACCCTGCTGTCCACCTACACGATCGCACCGACCACCGACTGGTTCGTACGAGCCGACGACGGACGGAACTCGGGCTGATCAGCGGTCGGGATCCAACACCGAAAGGTCGGTGTCGAAGGTCCGGAACGCCTCCATGTACTCAAGGACGTACTCGAGCACGAGCGCCTTGTTGGCGTCCGACTGCTCGCTCACGATGCGGTTCCGGGTGCGATCCCCTTCGTCGCCAGCACGGTCGAGTCCTCGGTGTCGAGCACCACGTTCAGATCGGCGATCTTCAGGCGACCGTCCTCGACGGCCACCCGACCATGGGCGATCCCGGTCGACAGGTTCGACACCTGACCACCCACGATCTGACTGACCCGGATGTAGGACCGGAAGTCCGCGCCCTCGGCGGTGGCGCTGGTGACGTGGATGTTCTCGCCCCCGTGCCGGAGAGGATGCGGACTGTGCAGCCGATGATCGGTCTGCCAGGCGAGCACGGCATCGAGGCCCTGCGCATCGGCGGTGACGAACTCCTCGAAGGCCGTCTTCCCCGTGTCGCTGCGACAGGAGAAGTGCGCGTCGCGGGTCCACATGTCGTTCCACTCGTCGAACAGGGCGTTGTCGTAGGCGAACCACCAGTGGTTGAGCAGTCCCTGCACGTCGGCACTCGAGATCATCATTCCCCTTCGGATCGATCGGAGCGGGAATGTACCAGCGTTATCGTCGCCGGGCGAGGTCCTGCACGACGGCGACGGACTGCACGAAGATGGGAGCGATCGCACCACGAGGAGTGCCCCGTGCCACCGAAGAAGTCGACGTCGAAACCTGCGTCATCCACCCGAGCCCGTGCCGAACGTCCGAGCGACAAGGCACAGGCCACCCGTCGTGCCCTGATCGGTCTGGCCGCCGAACTGTTCGCCAACCGCGGCTACGCCCAGACCTCGATCCGCGACGTCGCCCGTCAGGCCTCCATGACCACGGGCGCCATCTACGGCCACTTCCGCAACAAGGCCGATCTCCTCGCCGCCGCCATCGGATTGCGCACCACCACCGATCTCGAGTCCCGCCAGTTCGCCACGGGAGACGGGCCGGTCCATGTGAACACGCTGCGCATGCTGGCCGCCGAGTACCCGAAGCGGCGCCAGATGCGGGCCTTGATCGTCGAGGGTGCCGCTGCTTCCCACACCGACCCGGAGACGCGCGAGCAGGTGCGGAACGTGCAGCTCGTGCATCTCGAGGCGTGGATCGCCGGCTACGAGGCGAACCGCGAGCAGTTGGGGATCGATCCGTCGATCGACATCCACGACGCCGTGCTCCACACCTGGGCGGTGGAGGTGGGTCTGGGCGTGCTCGAGGCCGTCGGCATCGAGCCGCACACCAAGAAGTCATGGGGCGAGCTGGCCGCGCGGTTCGGCCAGTCGCTCCTGCTGGCACCCTCCGAGGTCGGTGTCACCCGACGCTCTCGCCGGTCCTGATGTAACGTCGTTATCTCGACACGACGAGCGATTCGGAGCACGCCCATGACCGCCAAGGAACTGTTCGACCTCACCGGCAAGGTCGCCATCGTGACCGGCTCGACCAAGGGCATCGGGCGGGCCATGGTCCAGGGCCTGGCCGAAGCGGGCGCCAAGGTCGTGGTGAGTTCGCGCAAGCAGGAACTGTGTGACGCCGTCGCCGCCGAGGTCGCCGAGTCGACGGGCGTCGAGGTGCTCGGACTGGCCTGTCATGTCGGCGACTGGGACGGCATCCCCGCCTTCGTCGACGCGGTGGTGGCCCGCTTCGGCACCATCGACGTGCTGGTCAACAACGCCGGCATCAACCCGGCCCCCACCACGGTGTCGGAGATGACGCTCGAGTACTGGCGCAAGATGTTCACCGTCAATCTCGAGGGTCCATTGCGCATGGCGCAACAAGTGGCACCCGTCATGCGTGACAACGGTGGCGGCTCCATCGTCAACATCGTCACGATGGCGGCCTACTCGGGCGGTTCCAACGTGTGCGCCTACGGCTCCTCGAAGGCCGCACTCATCAATCTCACCAAGTCGATGTCGCAGGAGTGGGCGCCGTGGAACATCCGCGTCAATGCCCTGTGTCCGGGCCCCTTCGACACCGAGATGGTGCAGGGGGCCGAACGCGTGCGTCCGGGCTTCACCGACATGATCGCCAACGGCACCCTCATGAAGCGGGTGGCCGACGCCCACGAGATCGTCGGCCCGGTGCTGTACCTGGCCAGTGACGCGTCCTCGTACGTCACGGGCGACGAGATCTCCGTCTCCGGCGGCATGCAGAAGTAACGGATGACCAGACCGAGCTGAGTCCACCCTCATCAGAGAACCTTGACATAGTCCAGAAGTTTCCCTACGGTGCGGCCGTGCCCGCCGCCACCGCCTCCATCGTCGCCCAGGTCGAACGCTCCCTCGAGCGCCTGTTCCGGCTGACGGTCAACCGAGCGGCCCACCACCGCCAGACCGAGGCCATCGGCGTCGACGTCACCCGGGCCGGGTACGCCATCCTGCGCACGCTGGCCGACGACGGCGACCTGCCCATGGGCCGGCTGGCCCGACGCTGCTCGATGGACCCGGCCGCCGCCAACCGTCAGGTGCGGGCCCTCGTCGATGCCGGCCTCGTCGAGCGGGTCACCGATCCCGACGATGCCCGTCTGGCCGTGGCCCGGCTCACCACCGCCGGTCGCCGCACCCACGATCGCATCGTGGCCCTGCGCACCGAGCAGATGACCGACGTCCTGGCCGACTGGTCCGACCACGACCGCGCCGAACTGGTGCGACTGGTCGACCGACTGGTCGCCGACCTGCGCGCCACACCGCTGCGTACCGACACACCGACCACCGCGTCACCGACCACCGAGGAGCGACCATGAGCAGGATCAACAGCGAACGCCGGATCGACTACGCCGGCTCCGTCCACGACGAGGCCGAGATCGAGGCGGTGGTCGAGGTGCTGCGCGGCGGCCCGACCTCCATGCGCATCGGCAAGAACGTGAAGGCCATGGAACGCCGCGTGGCCGACCTGTTCGCCAAGAAGCGCGGGGTCATGTGCAACTCGGGTTCCTCGGCGCTCTACCTCGCCTACGAGGCCATCGACCTCCAGCCCGGTGACGAGATCGTCACCAGCGCCGTCACCTTCTCCACCGATGTGGCGCCGGTCGTGCGCAAGGGCGCGGTGCCGGTGTTCGTCGACGTCACCCCCGACACGTTCCAGATCGACGTCGACCGCATCGCCGAGATGATCACGCCCGCCACCAAGGCGATCCTGGCGCCGAACCTCATCGGCAACTGTCCGGACTGGGACGCCATCCGTTCCATCGCCGACGAGCACGGTGTGCTGGTCATTGAGGACTCCTGCGACGCGCTGGGTCAGACCCTGCGGGGAACCTCCACCGGCACCCGCGCCGACATCTCGCTCACCTCGTTCGCCCTCTCGCACATCATCACCGCCGCGGGCACCGGCGGCATGGTGTGCTTCGACGACGACGCGCTGGCCGACCGTGCGCTGCTGTTCCGGCGCTGGGGCCGTCGCTCCGAACTGCAACTGTTCGGTTCGCTCAAGGGCAAGGTCGACCGCTTCTTCAGCGCCATCGACGACGGCCTCGAGTACGACAACATCTTCATCTTCGACGAGAACGGATGGAACTTCGAGCCGTCGGAACTGTCGGCCGCCTTCGGTCTCGTGCAGCTCGACAAGTTGAGCGACAACCTCGTTCGCCGTCAACGCAACTTCGAACTGACCAGTTCGTACTTCGCCAAGTACCCGCACCTGTTCGTGCTGCCTCGGCTCACCGAGGGCATCGAGACGGGTTGGCACATGTTCCCGTTCATCATCCAGCCCGACTCCGGCATCCGTCGCGCCGAGTTGCAGCAGTGGATGGAATCGCACGGTGTCGACACCCGCATGGTGTGGACGGGCAACATCACCCGCCAGCCGATGCTCCGGGGCCACGAGTTCCGCGTGCCCACCGACGGCCTGCCCAATGCCGACCGGGTGATGGAGTGGGGACTCATCCTCCCCAACAACCACTCGCTGTCCGACGACGACTGCGCCTACATCGGCGAGTGCCTCGACGGATTCGTGGCCGAGAAGGGTCTGGCCAGATGAGCGGCCGCTTCGCCGGCCGACGCACGGTGGTGACCGGCTCCAGCCGCGGTATCGGCGCCGCCATCGCCGAGCGACTGGCAGCCGAGGGCGCCGACGTGGTGCTCACCGCCCGCACCCTCGACCAGCACGAGCACCTGGAGGGCAGCCTCAACGCCACCCGGGACCGACTGGCCCGCTACGGCACCAACGTGGCCGTCGTGGTGGCCGACCTCACCGATCCGGTCGACCGGCAACGGGTGATCCCCGAGGCCGAGGCCGCGCTGGGCGGGCCGGTGGAGATCCTCGTCAACAACGCCGCCGCGTCGATCCAGGCCCCGCTCACCGGGTTCTCGGTCAAGCGTCGCAACATCATGTTCGAGGTCAACGTCAACGCGCCCCTCGACCTCGCCCTGGCCGCCGCCCCGGCCATGGTGGCCGCCGGTGAGGGTTGGATCGTCAACCTGTCCAGCGGCAGCGCCAGCCTGTGGGCCGGTCCCCCGACCCCGTTCGAGCCCACGGCGCTGAACATCGCCGCCTACGGCGCCTCGAAGGCGGCGTTGAACCGCATCACCAACGGGTTGGCCATGGAGTTGTACGGCACCGGCGTGCGGGTCAACACCGTCGAGCCCCGGGCCGCAGTACTGAGCGAGGGCGCCGCCGCGCTCGTCGGCGATCGACTGCGTCCCGATCAGATCGAGTCGATGGAGGCCATGGTCGAGGGCACATTGGTGCTGTGCGACTGCGATTCCGACGTGACCGGCCGCATCACCGTCAGCCTCGACAACATCGACGAGTTCGGTGTCGAGGTGCGCAACCTCGACGGAACGGTGCCGACCGGCGCCTAGACGCCCACGGCCAGGGATTCCCACCCGTAGAACAGGCTCGACGTGAAGTGCTCGGGTGCGGCCGTGAGTTCGTAGTCGGGCATGGCGGCCAGCCACTCCTCCACCGC
>JBJTGD010000346.1:0-18991 GCA_046093735.1 Acidimicrobiia bacterium
GAACCCGTCGAGATCGCCTTCGGACCGCCAGTTGCTGCGGCGGCGAGCGAGATCGCGCACGATCACGCCGCGCGTGAACGGCCGGCGGGCCTCGTCGTCGAAGGCGGTCACGCCGTAGTTGCCGATGTGCGGATAGGTGAAGGTGATGATCTGCCCGGCGTACGACGGGTCGGTGATGATCTCCTGGTACCCGGTGAGCGCGGTGTTGAACACGACCTCACCGGTGGCGACACCGTCGGCGGGTCGGGCCCCGATCGCCTCACCCTCGAACACGGTGCCGTCGGCCAGCACCAGCAGGGCCTCGTCGATCGCACTCATCGTGTCGCCTTCCCATCGTGGACCATCGGCACCCCGCACAGCAGCGTGTGTCGCACCTTGCCGCGCACGACCCGGCCTCGATACGGCGTGTTGTCGGACTTCGAGGCGAACTGCGATGGATCGACGGTCCACTCGGCGGCGGGATCGAACACCACGAGATGCGCTGGTGCGCCCGGCGCGATGTCGCGACCGTGCACGTCGGCGATGCCGGCGATGCCCGCGGGGTTCCACGACATCAGCGCCAGCAGCTCGCGCATCGTCAGCACGCCGGGCTCCACCAGTTCGGTGATGCCGAGGGCCAGCGCCGTCTCCAGACCGAGCATCCCGCACGGGGCGACGTCGAAGGGCGCCTCCTTCACATCGGCGGTGTGGGGCGCGTGGTCGGTGGCGATGGCGTCGATGGTGCCGTCGGCCAGTCCGGCCTTCACCGCGGCGACGTCCTCGGCGGTGCGCAGCGGCGGGTTGACCTTGAACACCGGGTCGTAGGACGCCACCTCGGCGTGGGTGAGGGTGAAGTGGTGCGGGGTGGCCTCGGCCGTGACGGGCAGCCCCTTGGCCTTGGCCTCGCGCACCAGCGCAACGGCACCGGCGGTGGACAGGTGCTGGAAGTGCACGCGCATCCCGGTGAGCCGACTCAGCGCGATGTCGCGGAACACCATCAACTCCTCGGCCTCGGCCGGGATGCCGGGGATGCCGAGTCGACTCGACCACTCCCCCTCGTGCATGTGCCCGCCTTCGCTCAGTGCCTCGACCTCGCAGTGCTGGGCCAGCACCACCGGCACCGACAGACCCGACGCGTACTCGAGCGCCCGGCGCATGAGGCGGTCGTCCTGCACCCCGCAGCCGTCGTCGGTGAAGATGCGCACACCGAGATCGGCGAGTTCCGCCATCGGCGTGAGCGTGGTGCCGGCGCGATCCATGGTGATCGCCGCCGACGAACGCACGTCGCACAGACCGGCGGCCACGCCGGCGTCGAGGACCTGCCGCACGATGGCCACCGAATCGATGGTCGGTTCGGTGTTGGGCATGGCCACCACCGCCGTGTAGCCGCCGAGTGCCGCGGCGCGACTTCCCGTCTCGACCGTCTCGGCCTCCTCACGGCCGGGCTCGCGCAGATGCGTGTGGATGTCGACGAGACCGGGGGCGACGATGCACCCCGTGGCATCGAGTCGGGTGGCGTCAGTCAAACCGAGGGCCGCGAGATCGAGATCGGTGCCGACGGCGGCGACGGTGCCGCCCGGTTCGATGGCGACGTCGGCCCGACGTTCGCCGGTGCGGTCGATGACGGTGCCACCGACGATGATCCATCCTGCCGACTCGCTCACGTCGTCCTTCCGTGCTCTCGCATCGCTCATCCCTCGACCTCTCCGCCCCAACCGGTGCCGCTGCCCAGCAGCAGGAACAGCACCGCCATGCGCACCGCCACCCCGTTGCGCACCTGATCGATGATCACCGTGTTGGGTCGATCGGCCACCTCGGCGTTGATCTCGACCCCGCGGTTCATGGGGCCGGGATGCATGACCAGCGCGTGCTCGGGCAACCGGTCGGCGCGGGCGGCGTCGAGGCCGTACCGGGTGACGTACTCGCGCAGCGACGGGATGAGTGCCTCGGTCATGCGTTCGCGCTGCATGCGCAGCAGGTAGCAGACGTCGAGTTCGGGGAGCATCTCGTCGAGATCGTGTGACACCTTGACCGGCCAGCCCTCGAGGCTGGGCGGCAGAAGAGTCGGTGGTGCGACGAGGGTGACCTCGGCGCCGAGGGCGGTGAAGGCGGCGACGTCGCTGCGGGCCACCCGGGAGTGGCGGATGTCGCCCACGATGGCAATGCGGCGGCCGGCGAGGTCATCGAAGCGCTGGCGGATCGTGTAGCAGTCGAGCAGGGCCTGGGTGGGGTGCTCGTGCCAGCCGTCGCCGGCATTGATGACCGCACTCTGGGCCCACCGGGCGATCTGCAGTGGCACCCCGGCCGAGGAATGGCGCACGACGATGGCGTCGACCCCCATGGCCTCGATCGTCTCGATGGTGTCACGCAACGACTCGCCCTTCTTCACCGACGAGGTGCTGACGCTGAAGTTCATGGTGTCGGCCGACAGCCGCTTGGCCGCCGTCTCGAAACTGAGGCGGGTCCGGGTGGAGTCCTCGAAGAACAGCGAGACCACGGTGCGACCGCGCAGCGCCGGGACCTTCGGGATGGTGCGCTCGCTCACCTCGACGAACGAGTCGGTGAGCGTCATCACCTCGTCGATCCCGGCGGCGACGTCGGGACCGAGATCGGCGATCGACAGGAGATTGCGCAGCGTTCCGTGGCGCGGGTTCTCGACCAGGCGCGTCATCGGGTCATCTCCCCCAAGTCGACCCCGTCGACGTTCACGTCGACGACCTCGTCGCGCCGCGTGGGCAGGTTCTTGCCCACGAAGTCGGGGCGGATCGGCAGTTCGCGGTGCCCGCGGTCGACCATGACCGCCAGTTGCACCGCCTTGGCCCGCCCGTGATCGGACAGTGCATCGAGCGCGGCGCGGATCGTGCGGCCCGTGAACAGCACGTCGTCGACCAGCACCACGATCCGACCCTGGAGGTCGCAGGGGATGTCGGTGACCGCCTCGGGCAGCACCGGTCGCAGACCGATGTCGTCGCGGTAGAAGGCGACATCGAGGGTCCCGATGGGGACGTCGACGCCCTCGATGGCCTCGAGTTGCTGATGCAGACGAGCGGCGAGGGGGACGCCGCCGGTCTGGAGACCGATGAGCACCACCTCGTCGAGGCCGTGGTTGCGTTCGATGATCTCGTGGGCCATTCGCTTGGTGGCCCGCTTCAGGTCATCGGCCCCCATCACCCTGGTCCGGGGCACGAAAACGCCCCCATACGGGGGCGTGAGGCGGCGTTCTCTTTCAGCCATTTCGGCCGACATTCCGTAGTTCAGCCACGCGGCTGTACCTCCTGTCCGTTCGGGCCTCACGGGACCCGCTTCACGGTCAGAGGGAAACTATAGCGCGTCGGGACGGACCTGCGCGGCGATGGCCGAGAGCACGCCGTTCACGAAGCGGCCCGATTCCTCGGTGCTGTAGGAGGTGGCCAGGCCGACGGCCTCGGAGAGCACCACGCCGGTGGGCACGTCGGGGCGGTAAAGCAGCTCGTAGGTGGCGAGACGCAGGACGGCGCGGTCGAGGGCCGGCATGCGTTCGACGTCCCAGTTGTGGGAGTGGGCGCCGATGACGGCGTCGACCTCGTCACGGTGGGCATCGAAGCCGGCCACCAGTTCGGTGGCGAACCCGTCGGGTTCCACGGGGAGCGCAGCGAGGACGTCGCCACCCGATTCACCCTTCATCTCGGACTCGTAGAGGAGGTGAAATGCCCGTTCGCGTGCGTCATGACGGCTGGCGTTGTGGGAGTCGCCGTTCACGCCCGGGTGATGTACTCGCCCGTGCGCGTGTCGACCTTCACCCGATCACCGGGTTCGACGAACAACGGCACCTGGATGACGAGACCGGTCTCGAGGGTGGCGGGCTTGCGGGCACCCGAGACGCGGTCGCCCTGGATGCCGGGCTCGGTCTCGGCGATGTTCAATTCCACTGCGGCGGCGAGCTCGACACCCACGATCTCGTCGCCGTACATCTTGAGGATCGCGTCAGCACTCTCCACGAGGTAGTTGGCGGCGTCACCGAGTGAGCGGGGCCCCACGTTCATCTGGTCGTAGGTGGTGTTGTCCATGAACACGTAGTCCTCACCCGAGCGGTAGAGGAACTGCATCTCACGCTTGTCGATCATGGCCCGCTCCACCTTCTCGCCGGCCCGGAACGTGCGCTCGACCACCGCGCCGTTCCGCACGTTCTTGAGGGTGGTCCGCACGAAGGCCCCGCCCTTGCCGGGCTTCACGTGCTGGAACTCGACGACCTCCATGAGATCGCCGTCGAGATCGAGGGACATCCCGTTCTTGAGGTCGTTGGTGGTGATGGTGGGCATGGGGCCTTCCTGATCGGGGGTGCGTCACCGGCCACCGCTCCCCCGCCGACTCAGGGTCGCGGTGACTTGGTGGTGTGCGTGAGGACGGTGCAACCGTCGGCGGTCACGACGACGGAATCCTCCATCCGTGCGCCACCGTGGCCGGGAAGGTACACGCCCGGTTCGACGGTGACCACATCGCCGATCTCCAGTACCTCGGCGCTGCTGGACCCCACCCGGGGCGCCTCGTGGATGTCGAGACCGACGCCGTGACCGGTGCCGTGGGCGAACTCGTCGCCCCATCCGGCGTCGACGATCACCGAACGGGCGGCGGTGTCCACCGCTGACGCCGCCACTCCGGCGCGCACAGTGGCCACGCCGGCGGCGTTGGCGGCGGTGACCACGTCGAGCAGACGCTGCGATTGCTCGTCGATGTCACCGAGCGCCACGGTGCGGGTCATGTCCGAGCAGTACCCGTCGACCACACACCCGAAGTCGAGGATCACGAGATCGCCATCGGTCAAGCGCCGGGAGCTCGGTCGGGCGTGGGGCTTGGCGGCGTTGGGGCCGGAGGCGACGATCGTCTCGAAACTCGGACGGGTGGCACCGAGCGAACGCATCATGGTGTCGAGCTCGACGGCGAACTCCTGCTCGGTGGGCTGTTCGAGCAGTCGGAACCGGATGTCGGCCAATGCGGTGTCGGCGATGAGCGCGGCCAGTTCCATCCGGGCCAGTTCGGACGCGTCCTTGCGGCGACGCAGTCCTTCGACCAGACCGGAGGTGGCCACGAGGTCGCGACCGTCGAACCACTCGGTGGCATAGCGACGTTGCGCCGACCAGGTGACGTGCTCGGACTCCAGCCCGATGCGCAACGCGTCACCGACGGTGTCCACCACGATCGCGCGTTGGGCGACTGACGTGATCTCGATCTGCGACGGCGAGCCGACGGCCGTCAGTTGCTCGGCGGCCTGTTCGGTGTAGCGGGCATCGGTGACGAGGACCATGGCGTCGGAGGTGAGCGCCACCAGTCCTGCGCTGCCGGAGAAGCCGGTGAGCCAGCGGATGTTCGACGGCGCGGTGACGATGAGCGCGTCGAGTCGTTCGGCGCTCATCCGTTCACGCAGACGCGTCACGCGGTCGGCCACGGCGATGGCCGGCAGCGAAGCCAGGCGCGAGGCGATGGCGGTGGCGGTCATCGAGCGAGGAGCGCAGCCACGGCATCGAGCGCCAGTCGGTACCCGTCGCCACCGAATCCGGCGATCGTCCCGGTGGCGACCGGTGCCACCACCGACACCCGTCGCCATTCCTCACGCGCCGCCGGATTCGACAGGTGCAGTTCGACGATCGGTCCGTCGAAGGCGGCCAGGGCGTCGTGCAGCGACCAGGCGTAGTGGGTGAACGCCCCCGGATTGATGACGATGGCCGCGCAACGCCCGGTGGCACCGTGGATGGCCTCGACCAGTTGGTGCTCGGCATTGGAATGGAAGTGTTCGAGCGCGAGGCCGTGCGCTTCGGCGGCCGCCCGGGCCGTAGCCACATGATCGTCGAGGGTGGCGGTGCCGTACACCTCGGGTTGTCGGGTGCCCAGTCGATCGAGGTTGACTCCCGACAACAGCAGGACGACGGGTGTGGTCATGGGTTCCCTCCCCGGACGGCGTCGATCGAGGCCACGACGAGTTCCGGATCGATGCCGGTGACCGACTCGACCCCGGCCGGACCGTCGAGCACGAAGGTGAGCCCGTCGAGCGCCTTCTTGTCGCGGCCCATCAGTTCCACCAGACGCGCTGTCTCCAGTCCATCGGGAATGGAGGTGGGCAGATCGAAGGCGGCCACGACGCGTCGGTGCTCGGCCACCCGCGACGCGTCGATGCGGCCGGCTCGGTGAGCCAGTTCGGCGGCGAAGACCAGTCCGATGGCCACCGCCTCGCCGTGACGGAGATCGTGTCCTCCGGCGATCTCCACCGCGTGACCGAGGGTGTGGCCGTAGTTGAGGATGGCCCGCCGACCCGATTCACGTTCATCACTGGCCACCACCGCGGCCTTGATGGCCGCACAGGCCGCCACCTGCTCGTCGAGCGGCAGCGCGTCGATCCCCTCGCCGCCGAGGAACCGGTACTTGGCGATCTCTCCGTAGCCGCAGCGCAGTTCACGCGGCGGCAGTGTGGCCAGCGTGGCGGTGTCGCACAGCACGGCGATGGGTTGCCAGAAGGCGCCGACGAGATTCTTGCCCTCCGGCAGGTTCACCCCGGCCTTGCCCCCGATGGCGGCATCGACCTGGGCCAGCAGCGTGGTGGCCACATGGACGACCGCCACGCCGCGGTGGTACGAGGCGGCGGCGAAACCGGCGGTGTCGGTGACGATGCCGCCGCCCACGGCGACGACGCAATCGGCTCGCGTGAGTCCCCACTGGGCGAAGCCACGACACAACGACTCGATGGTGGCCAACGACTTGTGCTCCTCGCCGACACCCATCTCGAACACGCGCACGTCACGACCGGCACCGATGTCAGCCCGCACGTCGATGCCGATACCGGGTTGGGTGACGACGGCGATGCGCCTGGCCGACTCGGGCAGGACACGCGCCAGTTCGTGGCGCGCGCCATCGCCCACGATGACGTCGTAGGAACGATCGGCGAGTCCGACGGGCACGACGATCATCGGTCGGCCCCTTCGACCAGAGCGGCGAGGACGGCGTCGACGACCTCGTCCACCGAGTCGGTGGCATCGACGCGCCGGTCGGCCACCTCGGCGTAGAGCGCCGCGCGTTCGTCCGACAGGCGGGCCAGCGTGCCGACGGGATCATCGGCCAACGCCGGCCGGTGCACACCGGATGCCGTGCGGTCGACGAGGGTGTCGATCGGCGCCGACAACCACACGACGGTGCCGGCCCGACGCAGTCGCTGGCGAGTGGCATCGGCCAGCACCGCGCCACCGGCCGCGGCGATCACCGTGGGTTCGTCTCGATCGAGCAGGTCGGCCATGACCTCGGCCTCCACGGCGCGGAACGCCGGTTCACCGTCGGCGGCGAAGATCTCGGCCACGGAGCGTCCCGTGCGGGCCACGATCTCGTCGTCGCTGTCACAGAAGGGCCGCTCCATGACCCGCGCCAATGCCCGACCCACGGTGGACTTTCCGACACCCATCATCACGACCAGCACCACGTGTCGGGAGCCCGCCGCGGGCGCGTTCATGACCTCGACGGGCCGGTGCCGTCGAACGCCTCGGTCTCGTTCCAGTTGAGCGGAGCGGCCTCGACCTCGAGTCCGGCCGTGGTGTCGATGCGCGCACTCTGGGCGCGCACCGGGGCCACGAAGGCGGCGTGATTGCGAACGAACTCGCCCAACGAATCGCCACCGAACTTGCGCAACGATTCGGAGGCGAGCACGAGCGCGCTCATCGCCTCGGCCACCACGCCCATGGCCGGCACGGCGGTGACGTCGGTGCGTTCACGGAACGACACGCCGGCTTCCTTGGTGGCGGTGTCGACGGTGGCCAGCACCGGTCGGTTGAGGGTGGCCAGCGGCTTCATGGCCACGTGGGCCACCAGCGCCTCGCCGGTGGACATCCCGCCCTCGATGCCGCCGGCATTGGAACTGGTGCGCCGATACATCGAACGCTCGGCGTCCCACACGATCGGGTCGTGGGCGGCCGAGCCCGGACGACCGGCGACGTCGAACCCGTCACCGATCTCGACACCCTTGACCGCCTGGATCGACAGCAACGCCTGAGCCAACAGTCCATCGAGCTTCCGATCCCAGTGCACATGCGACCCCAGCCCGATGGGGACGCCGTGGGCCACGACCTCGACCACACCACCGAGGGAGTCACCGGCCTTCTGAGCGGCCACGATGGCGGCGACCATGGCGGCCGCGGCGTCGGCATCGAGACAGCGCACCTCGGACTCGTCGACGGCGCCGAAACCCCCGGGACCGGGACGGACCGACGCCGCGGCGCGCACCGACCCGAGTTGGATCACGTGCGAGCCGACCTCGGTGCCGAGATGGGACAGGAGTTGTTTGGCCACCGCACCGGCGGCGACGCGGGCTGCGGTCTCGCGGGCCGAGGCGCGCTCGAGCACGTCGCGGGCGTCGTCCAGCGCGTACTTCTGCATGCCGGTGAGATCGGCGTGGCCCGGTCGCGGCGTGGTGAGCCGCTGGGTGGTCGCCCCCGGATGGGGCGACATCTCCTCGGTCCACTTGCGTTCCCACTCGCTGTTGCCGATCTCGATCGCCACCGGCGATCCGAGCGTGCGGCCATGGCGGATGCCGGCCAGCAGCGTGATCTCGTCGGCCTCGAACTTCATGCGCGGGCCGCGGCCGTAGCCGAGTCGGCGGCGGGCCAACTCGTTCCCGATGTCGTCGACGGTCACGGGCAGGCCGGCGGGCAGGCCCTCGACGATGACGACGAGGCCCTTGCCGTGCGATTCGCCAGCGGTCAGGTAACGCAGCACCGGTCCACCCTACCGGTCGACACCTTGGCCACCGGCGACGTTTGACCCCGTCCTCAGCCCACGAGCGAGCCGCTCACCATGACGGTCACGAAAGTGCCGATGGCCAGGAACGGTCCGAACGGGAAAGGCGCATTCCGCCGACGCACGATCCACAGCACCACGCCGACGAGCGAGCCGACACCGAAGCCGATGAGCAGCATCCACAGCACGAGGATGAGCGACTCGATCATCGTCCCCGCCTGCCAACCCACGGCCAGTCCGAGGAGGAGAGCGAACTTCACGTCGCCGAATCCCATGCCCTGAGGCGAGACGAGATGAGCAGCCAAGAGCACCACGAAGGCCACCGCTGCGCCGATGAGGGCGTGGCCGATGCGATCGGGATCGTCGTCGAGCAGCGACACCACCACCACGATCACCGCACCGAGCGCGATCGCCGGCAGCACGATCACGTCGGGCAGTCGGTACTCGCCGATGTCGATGATGCTGAGCAGCACGAGGACGGCGAACAGGGCGAGGTAGGCGACGTACTCCGCCCACCCCGAGCGGTCGAAGCGGAATGCGGTGGCCACGTAGACCCCCACCACGAGCGTCGTGACCATGATGGTGCGCAGACCGAGACGCGGAGAGGGTTCGTTCCTGAACCACGGTCGCGAGGTGGAGAACCGCATGGCGACCCGTTCGATGACCCTCGCCATCGGGATCGCCAGCACGATGCTCACGACGAGGTGGGGCGCGTCCATGGAATCAGCCGAGACTGTCGGCGACCGCCGCCATCATCACGTCCATCGGTGCCGGCACTCCCGTCCAGATCTCGAACTGCACGGCCGCCTGATGGGCCAGCATCGGCACACCGTTGGCCACCCATGCGCCGCGCGCGCTGGCTTCCACGATCCAGTTGGTCACCAACGGTCGGTACACGAGGTCGACGACGATCTGACCCTCGTGGAACACCGCCGGATCACACGGCGTGCCGTGGGCGTCGACGCCCTCCATCCCCACCGAGGTGGCATTCACCACGAGGTCGGCATCGGACAGGTCGGAATCGGCCAGCGCGGCGGCGACCACCCGACCTCGATCACCGGCCAGTGCCGCGGCCCGTTCGGCGCGCTCGACGGTGCGATTCACCACCACCACCTCGTCGGCGCCCGCATCGGCCAGCGCCAGCACCAGCGAGCGGGCCGCACCACCGGCACCGAGCACCACACAGCGCCGACCGGCGGGTGAGAACCCCGCCCCGGCGGCCAGTGAACGGACGAACCCCTCACCATCGGTGTTGTGACCCACCAGTGCGCCGTCGAGATTGACGATGCAGTTGACTGCGCCGAGACGCGCCGCGGTCGGGGTCAGGTCGTCGACGAGTGCGGCGGCTTCGTCCTTGTGCGGCGTGGTGACCGACAGACCGGCGATGCCCAGCGCCCGCATCCCCACCAGTGCGTCGCGCAATCCGGCGGCCGGGACCTCGAAGGCCACATACGTCCAGTCGAGTCCGGTGGCCTCGAACGCAGCGTTGTGCAGACGCGGCGACAGCGAATGCCGCACCGGCGAACCGATGACCGCAGCGAGGCGTGTCGAACCGGACGGGGCCATCAGAAGACCCCGCGCGCCTTGGCGTCGGCCTTGGCCCGTTCGAACTCGGCGGCGGTCTTGGCGAAGTAGTGCGTGCCGTCGGTCTGGTAGAGCACGTAGTACATCCAGTCACCGGGCGCCGGGTTGAGCGCCGCCTCGATGGACTCGGCCCCCGGTGAGTTGATCGGAGTGGGCGGCAGTCCGTTCTTGAGACGCGTGTTGTAGGGCGAATCGATGCGGAGGTCCGACGACGTGATCGTCTCCTTGCGCTGCTGCAACGCGTAGAGCACGGTGGCGTCGATGCCCAGGATCTCGCCGCGGGCCAGACGGTTGTAGATGACGCGGGCGATCTTGGGTCGGTCGGCGTCGACCTTGGCCTCGGCCTCGATGAGTGAGGCCACGATGAGCGCCTCGTAGGGCGTGATGGTTCGTCGACCGGCGACGCCGGCCAACTTGGCGGAGGCATCGGCCAATCCCGTGGTGGCTGCCGTGCGATCGAAGGCCGCCATCATCTTGTCGATGAGCACCTGGGCGTTGCCCACCTCGGACTGGGACAACTCGTAGGTGGCGGGGAACAGGAACCCCTCGAGGTTGCTCGAACCAGCGGGCTGCAGCGGAGGGTGCGTCGTCAACAACGCTTTCTGCAGCGCCGCCGGGTCCATCGTGGGGAACTTCTCCCGCGTCAACTTGATGAACTCGCCGATCCACAGCCCTTCGCGCACGAGGAAGAACACCGGTTTGGGCGGCGGCGGACCTTCTTTGAGCACGTCGATCACCGCGCCCATGTCCATGTTGGTGCGCAGTCCGTCGTAGGAACCGGCCTGGAACGGATCGCCGCCCTTCCAGCGCACGTACCACTGGAACACCGTGGCGTTGGAGACGACGCGGGCATCGGCCAGCAGCCCGGCGATCTGCGAGGTGGTGGCACCCGAGGGCACGGTGAAGGCCACCTCGTCGCCCGGCGATCCGGGATCGATCTGTCCCCGGAGCCACAGTCCGACACCGGCCACGAGCAGCGCGAGCACGAGCAGTGGCACGCCGAGCAGCAACGCCCATCGACGACCGCCACCACCGCCCCCACCGCTGCCTCCGATGGTCACGTACTCGTCGTCCGGGCGGGACGGGGGGACCGGCGGGACCGGCGGCGACGGCGCGGAGCCGGCGCCCGGATCGGCGGCCGCCGACGGCTCGGTGAGTCCGAACAGTTCGAAGGGATCTGGTTGTCCGGGCATCGGCTCAGTCCTGGGCGTCGTCGGACGGACGGCGGTCGAGACCGTCGAGCCAGGCCTGGAGAAGTACTGCGGCGGCGAGTCGATCGACGACCTTCCGCTGCGAGCGCCCCGGGACCTCCCCCTCGCGAAGGAGCCTGTTCGCCGTCACCGACGTGAGGCGCTCATCGTAGGGAACGACCGTCAACGATGTGCGGTCGGCCAGTTCGGCCATCTCGGCACGTGCGGCGCGCGCCGCCGGACCCTCGGAACCGTCGAGGGAGAGAGGCAGGCCGACGACGATGGTGTCGACCTCCCATTCGGCGGCGAGCTCCAGCAGCCGCCGATGGTCGATGGACCGGTCACCACTTCGGTGGATCGTCTCGATGGGCGAGGCCACCGATCCCGAGGACACGGCGATGCCGATGCGGCGTTCGCCGAGGTCGACGCCCAGTGCCCTCAACCGCCCATCCCGGCTGCCGCCCGGGCCAGGTCCAGCGCCTCGTCGAGGGCGGCCGGGTCCGTGCCCCCGGCCACAGCCAGATCGGGGCCCTTCCCGCCGCCACCCTTGACCTTGCGGGCGGCGTCGGCAAGCAGCGCTCCGGCGTCGAGGCCCGAATCGGGGGCCACCGCCGCAGCGATGGCGACGCCTCCGGACTCGGGGGCAGTGCCGAGCACCACGGCCCGGACCCCCGCCCGGTCACGCACGGCGGCGGCGAGGTCGCGCACACCTTCGCGATCGAGGCCGTCGACGCGGGCCACGACGATGCCGCCGACGGCCGCCTCGGCCAGTTCGGCGGCCCGACCGGTGGCGGCGGCGCGCTCGAGTTCGCGGACACGCTGGCGCAGTTCGCGATTCTCGGCCACCCGTCGTTCGACGGCGTCGACCAACTCGTCGGTGGCCACGCCCAACACGTAGGCCGCGGCCCGCAGTCGCGCCTCATCGGCACGGAGTCGTTCGATCGGTCCGGTACCCGACACCGCTTCGATGCGCCGGATGTTGGAGCCGATGGAGGATTCGCTGACGATCTTCACCGCACCGATGTCACCGAGAGCGCGCACATGGGTACCACCGCACAGTTCGGTGGAATGCGGCCCGGCCTGCAGGACCTTGACCACGTCGCCGTACTTGTCGCCGAAGAAGGCGATGGCACCCATGCCCTCGGCCTCGGTCATCGTCGTCTCGAAGTGACGAGTCGGAGCGTTGGCCAGCACATCGGCCACCACCAGGTCCTCGATGGTGGCGATCTCCGCGTCGGTGAGCGCCTCGTAGTGCGAGAAGTCGAACCGCAGCCGGTCGGGCTCGACCAACGAACCCTGCTGCTTCACGTGCTCGCCGAGCACCTCGCGCAGCGCCCAATGGAGCAGGTGGGTGGCGGTGTGATTACGACGGATGGCGGCCCGCCGATCGTGATCGATCACTGCGGTCACGGTCTGACCCACGGCGATGTCACCCTCCATCGAAGTGAAGCCATGACGCACCACACCCGGCGCGCCATAGACGGTGTCGACGACGCGCACCCGACCGGTGGGTGAGGTGAGCACACCGGTGTCACCCACCTGCCCACCCGACTCGGCATAGAACGGTGTGCGATCGAGCACGATGGCATCGTCGGTGACGGCCAGCACGGTGACCTCGCACTGCTCGTGCTCGTCGCCCTCGAAGACGGTCGGTCCGTGCTGGCGCGACAGCGCGGCGTACACCTCGGCGTCGACGCCACCGCCACCCTTGCGGGCATCCTTGGCCCGCTGTCGCTGCTGGGCCATCTCGGTCTCGAACCCGGCCTCGTCGACGTCGTGACCGCGCTCGAGCGCGATCTCCCTCGTCAACTCGAGCGGGAAGCCATGGGTGTCGTGCAGCAGGAAGGCCACCGATCCCCCGACGGTGGCGCCCGGACCCAGTCGGTCGAGTTCGGTGTCGAGCAGCGTGGTGCCCGTGGCCAGCGTGTCGCGGAACCGTTCCTCCTCGCGGGCCACCACGGTGCGCACGAAATCGGACTGGCGCACGAGATCGGGATAGGCCTCGCCCATGACCTCGACGGTCGTGTCGACCAACGCGGGCGTCACCAGTTCGGCCACGTCGAGCAGGAACGCCTCGCGCACGGCGCGACGGATGATGCGGCGCAGCACGTACCCGCGTCCCTCGTTGGACGGGAACACCCCGTCGGCGACGAGGAAGCTCATCGTGCGGGCGTGCTCGGCCAGGATCCGCAACGAGATGTCCGAGCGTGCGCCGGCGCCCAGACGCACGCCGGTCACCCGCTGCGCCGTGTCCACCAGCGGTGCCAGCACATCGGTCTCGAACACCGAGTCGACGCCCTGCAGCACACCGAGGATCCGCTCCAGTCCGGCACCGGTGTCGATGTTCTTCTTGGGCAGCTCCACGTCGTGCCCGTCGACATCACGGGCGAACTGCATGAACACGAGGTTCCAGATCTCGAGGAACCGTTCGTCGCCACCGTTCGCCGGCCCGCCATCGGGTCCATAGGCCGGGCCCTTGTCCACGTAGATCTCCGAGCACGGACCACACGGTCCGGGAGGTCCACCGGGCGGGCCCCACCAGTTGTCGGCGTCGAGGAACTGGATGCGGTCGGGGGCGACACCGACCTCGTCACGCCAGATCTCGGCCGCCTCGGCGTCGGTGAGGTGGCAGGTCACCCACAGCCGATCGGGATCGATCCCGAACAGGTTGGTGACCATGTCCCACGCCATCGGGATGGCTTCGTGCTTGAAGTAGTCGCCGAAGGAGAAGTTGCCCAACATCTCGAAGAAGGAGAGATGGCGAGCATCGCGCCCGACCTCCTCGAGATCGGAGTCCTTGCCCCCGGCCCGCACGCACTTCTGCACCGTGGTGGCCCGGGGGAACGGCGGTACCTGCTCGCCGAGGAAGTAGGGCTTGAACGGCACCATGCCCGCCACCGTGAACAGCAGGTCGGGATCGTGGGGGATCAGGCTGGCCGACGGGACGATGGTGTGACCCCGCTCGGCGAAGAAGGCCGTGAAGGCTCGCCGGAGATCATTGGCGGTCATGGGGCTCGACATCGTGGCCCGAGCCTAGTGAGCCGGACCTGCGACGCCGGTCCTAGGGCGTGCCGTCGTCCACCGGGGGGTCGCCGGTGTCGCCGATACTGCTCTCGGATCTCGGCGGACCGACGGAGGCGTCGTCGTAGGAGACCGGACCGAGGATCCGGAACCCTCCGTCCTCGTCGAACATCACCGTGGCGTCGGCGGCCGACACGCCCGTGCTGCGCCGACGCCGCTTCGACGGCGTGGGCTCACGCACGAACTCGATACCCGGCGGGAGATCGGGTTCATCGAGGACGACCCGACGCGAGCGTTGCCGGTATCCGAGGGCGAGTTCGATGGCCACCCCGACAGCGATGCCGATCACGATGACGACGAGCACCTTCACAGCGACCCCATCCCCCACGAGCGGATCCTGCAACGATCGGGTGCCTCACCGTAGCCCGTGTCCACGCACCCGTCTCCCGGGCCGGCTCCCTCAGAGACCTGATCGCTCGAGTTCATGTCGCAGGAGACTCTCGGCCTCCTGCCGGGTCCGCCGGACGTCGTCGGTGGTCCGTCGCCATTGCTCGATCCGATCCGAGGTGCGCTCCACCGCCACCCGGGCGCCGGTATCGGCCGCGCGCACGACCCGGCCGGCCGCATCCTGCACGGACTCGGGCACCCGTTCGCGCACCAGCTCACGGGCCCGCACATAGGCCACGGCCGCGCCGACGACACCGGTGACCGCCCCGATGGTGAACCACGTCGCCCGCTTCAACATCACGAGGCCCGACGCGCGGCGCGTCCACGACGGCGACGGCCGGTGGCCGATCCGTCGCCCAGTGCTCGCGGTTCGATCACCTCGACCGAGTCGGCCGCGATGGCGCCACGCAGTCGACGATCGGAGGCCACCGAGGCCGAGGCCAGCTTCACCAACGGGTTGCGCATCACCAACCAGGCCAGACGCGAGGTGGCCTCGACTCGCGCGCCGACGACCTCGGCGGTGTCGAGCAATGAATCGACCCGGGCGATCTCACCGTTGGCCTCGGCCACCATGGCGCGCATCTCGGCCACGGCGGTGTGGGTCTCGACGCGCAGTTCCTCCACGGTGGCGCGCAACGACCGCAGCGTGATGATCAACGACTGCACGGCCATGGCCACCACGACCAGGCCCACCACCGCCACGACGATGAGCACCACCGAGAGCGCGGTCATCGACGACACCTCATCGGTCGTCCCCGGTGCTGTCGTCTCGGAGGGTCCTCATGCGCTGGGCGACCTCGGCTTCCCGACCGTGCTCGGAGGGCTCGTAGTACACACGCCCGGCGAGTTCGTCGGGCCGGTACTGCTGGACCACGAACCCGTCGGGATGCTCATGAGGGTAGTCGTAGCCCTCGCCGTGACCGAGGTGGGCGGCGCCGCGGTAGTGGGCATCGCGCAGATGGATCGGCACCTCACCACCGGCCCGCTCGCGTACATCGGCCCGGGCCCGGCCGAGCGCCACCGTCACGCGGTTGGACTTCGGCGCGCTGGCCAGGTGCACCACCGCCTGGGCCAGATTGAGTTGGGCCTCCGGCAGCCCGACGAACTCCACGGCGCGGGCGGCGGCGTCGGCCACCAGCAACGACTGGGGATCGGCCATGCCGATGTCCTCACTGGCCAGGATCACCAGACGCCGGGCGATGAAACGGGCGTCCTCTCCCGCCTCCAGCATGCGGGCCAGCCAGTAGAGGCCGGCGTCGGGATCGGACCCGCGGATGGACTTGATGAACGCGCTGGCCACGTCGTAGTGCTCGTCGCGTCCGTAGCGCAAGGCCTTCGTGCCGAGCGCGGCCTCGACATCGTCGAGTGTGACGTGCGGCGAGGAACCCGCTCGACCTCCGGCCAGCGCCACCGCCACCTCGAGACTGGTGAGCACATGGCGCCCGTCGCCGCCCGCCCGTTCGACGAGCAACGCCAGCGCATCGTCGTCGATGATGGCTCCCTCGACGGCCAGGCCGCGCTCGACCAGTCGGATGCACGACGCTCGATCCAGGGGCTCGAGCCGGAACAGCGTGGACCGACTGAGCAGCGGCGGGTTCACCTCGAAGAAGGGGTTCTCGGTGGTGGCGCCCACGAGCACCAACAGTCCGGTCTCCACCGAGGGGAGCAGCGCGTCCTGTTGGGCCTTGTTGAACCGGTGGACCTCGTCGAGGAACAGGATCGTGCCCTGGGAGCGCATCGACAGCCGCTCCTCGGCCGCTGCGGTGATCTGACGCACGTCCTTGACGCTGGCCGTCACCGCGCTGAGTTGCTCGAACGCCTTGGCCGTGGTCCGGGCGAGGAGTGGGGCGATGGTGGTCTTGCCCGTGCCCGGTGGTCCCCACAGGATCACCGAGGAGAGTCGATCGGCGTCGATCAGGGCCCGCAGCGGTCGTCCCGGACCGAGCAGGTGCTCCTGGCCGACGACCTCGTCGAGTGAACGCGGGCGCAGGCGGGCCGCGAGCGGGGCCTGCCGGGCGAGCCGCTCGGCGGCCGCCGCCGCGAAGAGATCCTCGGCCACGGCGCGAGGCTACCGAGCCCGCTCCGCCCGACGGGTCAGGACTCGCCGGTGCTGCGCGGCAGCAGACGCAATCCGAGTTCGTCGAGTTGCGCGGCGTCGACGGTGGATGGCGCGTGGGTCAGCGGATCGGCACCCGACTGGGTCTTGGGGAAGGCGATCACCTCGCGGATGTTCTCCTCGCCGGCGAGCAGCGCCACCAGCCGGTCGATGCCGAAGGCGAACCCGGCATGGGGCGGCGCACCGAAGCGGAATGCGTCGAGCAGGAAGCCGAACTTCTCCTGCGCCTCATCGGCCCCGATACCGAGCAGGTCGAACATGCGCTGCTGGATGTCAGCGCGATGGATCCGCACACTGCCCGATCCGAGCTCCCAGCCGTTGAGCACGAGGTCGTAGGCCTGGGAGCGGACCTGCAGCAGATCGGTGGGATCGGCCGAGTCGAGCAGGCCCACATCCTCGGCATGGGGCATGGTGAACGGGTGATGGGCCGGCACCGGGTTGCCCGCCTCGTCGATCGACTCGAACAACGGGAAGTCGACCACCCACAGGAACTGCAGGCCGCCTTCGGTGACCGGCGGTCGACCCAGTTCGAGCCGCAGCAACCCCAGCACGTGCCACACCACCGGTCGCTCGTCGGCCACCAACAACAGGAGGTCGCCCGTCTCGGCGGCGGTGCGCTCGACGAGGCCACGCAGTTCGGTCTCGGAAAGGAACTTGGCCACCGGTGAGTCGAGCGTGCCGCCCTCGCCGACGCGCATCCACACCAGACCCTTGGCGCCCCAGCGCTTGGCCCGATCGGTGAGGTCGTCGAGTCGCGAGCGAGTCGTGTCCCCTCCACCCTCGACGCGCAGACCCTTGATGCACGGCGCCTTGAAGGCGTTGAACTCGGTGGCGGCGAACACGTCGGTGAGTTCGATCAGTTCCATCCCGAAGCGGATGTCGGGCTTGTCGGACCCGAAGCGCTCCTGCGCCTCGTGCCAGGTCATGCGGGGGACGTCGCCCACCGGCTCGCCGGTCACCGCCTCCACGGCGGCCGAGACGGCCCGCGAGATGAACGACAGCACGTCCTCCTGCGACACGAACGACGCCTCGGCGTCGAGTTGCATGAACTCGAACTGGCGGTCGGCGCGCAGATCCTCGTCGCGCAGACAGCGGGCGATCTGGTAGTAGCGATCGACGCCGCCGACCATGCACAACTGCTTGAACAACTGCGGACTCTGGGGCAGGGCGTAGAAGCGACCGGGCGACAGACGGCTGGGCACGATGAAGTCCCGGGCCCCTTCCGGGGTGGAGGCGATGAGCATGGGCGTCTCCACCTCGAGAAAGCCCTGCTCGTCCATCGTCCGCCGGAGGGCGGCATTCACCCGGGCCCGCACTCGCAGGTTGCGCTGCATGCGATCGGTGCGCAGGTCGACGTACCGATGGGCGAGCCGCACCATCTCGTCGACCTCGACTCGTTCGTCGAGCTGGAACGGTGGCGGCTCGGCGGTGATGAGGATCTCCACCCGGCAGTCACCGATCTCGACCTCGCCGGTGGGGAGATTCTGATTGACCGTCCCGTCCGGGCGGCGCCGCACGGTGCCCGTGACACGCACCACGTACTCGGAGCGCAGATCATGGGCACCGTCGACCACGCACTGGACGATCCCGCTCCGGTCGCGCACGTCGATGAAGGCGAGGTGCTCACCGTGTTCACGACGTCGAGCGACCCATCCACACACCGAGACCTCACGGTCGATGTCGGACGGACGCAGATCTCCGCAGAGATCGGTGCGCATCGAGGTGGAATCGGTCACTGGTCGTCCTGTCGTGCGAGTCGTTCGGAGATCGTGCCGACGACGCCGGCCCGATCGAGGGTGGTCTGGGCCTGGTCGCCGCGCAGGTCCCGCACCGTCACGGTGCCGGCCGCCAGTTCATCGTCACCGACGATGCACACCAGCGCGGCGCCCGATCGATCGGCCGACTT
>JBJTGD010000347.1:0-3051 GCA_046093735.1 Acidimicrobiia bacterium
TGCTCATGGCCGGACTGGACGGTGATCGCTCCGCCCGTCGGATCCGTGGTCTGCTGTCCGACCTTCCGTCCGACGTCGCCTATGTGCGGCTCGTCGATCCCGTCGGCAGTCTGGTGATCGATCTCGATGGTCCGGATGTCGCTTCACGCGACGGTCACCCCCTCGAGTTCCTCACCCGTCACGCCGAGGCCGGACTGCGACTTGCGGTGGCGGCCAGCGACGAGGGGATCACGGTCGACGAACTGGCGGCGATCCTGTGGCCCGGGGCCGATCCGGCCCGCATCGGCCAACGAGTGCGCACCATGCTGTGGCAGGTGCGCAGCGCGCTGGGGACCGACGCATGGCGACTGCAACGTCGCCGCAGCACCGTCACGTTCACCACCGTAGGGTGCGAGGTGAACGGCGCCATCGACCGTTCATCGATCGTGGCCCTGTTCTCAAGGTGACGACTCAGACGTCCTCGGGGTCGGACTCGCCGCGCTCGTAGCGTCGACGACGGCTGATCTGGGCGCTGAAGGCGACGATGCACACGACGGCGAAGATGGCGAAGATGGCGACGAGGATCATGGGTCGACACTAGGTGGCGGCGATGAACGACGTGACGATGTCGGCCAGTCGAGCGCCGGCGTCCTCCTGGAGGAAGTGACCGGCCCCTTCGATGGTCACGTGGCCACGGCCGGCTGCTCCCGGGATCCGGCGCTGGAAGGCCTTCTCGCCTCCGGCGGTGACGGGATCGCGATCGGAGAACGCGGTGAGCACGGGCGTCTCCAGATGTTCGAGCACTTCCCATGCCCGACGGTTGGCCGGTGACGCAGGATCGTCCGGGGTCGACGGGACCAGCGCGGGCATGGCCCGCGGACCCTCCTTGTAGGACTCGTCGGGGAAGGGGGCGTCATAGGCCGCCACCTCGGCGTCGGTGAGTGTGCGTGTCGTGGCGCCGGCGATGATCCGACCCACCGGGAACTCGGGCACGGTCTGGGAGAACTCCTGCCAGGCCAGGAATCCCTCGGTCTGGCGCCCGTCGCCGGTGCCGAGGCCGGTGTTGGCCACCACGATCCGGGCGAACCGTTCGGGGTGCTCGGCCACCAGCCGCAGACCCACCAACCCACCCCAGTCCTGGGCGAACACGGTGATGTCGTGCAGGTCCAGTCGATCGAACAGGGCCTCGCGCCACCATTCGACGTGACGGGCGTAGGTGTGGTCGTGGCGCGAGGCCGGTTTGTCGGAACGACCGAAGCCGACGAGATCGGGAGCCACGACTCGATGACCGGCGGCGACCAACGGTCCGATCATCGACCGGTACAGGTAGCACCAGCTCGGTTCACCGTGCAGCAACAGCACGACGTCGGCGTCGGGCGGTCCCTCGTCGAGATGATGGATGCGGATCGACTGGCTGTCGTCGGTGGGATCGGCCACCTCCACGTAGTGGGGGGCGAAGTCGAAATCCGGCAGATCGGCGAATCGTTCATCGGGTGTCCGCAGCAGTTCCATGTCCCTCTCCCTCCGACGCGGGCAGTCTTCCATCACGACGAGGCGCTCATGGCTGCTGCGTGTACCGTGACCGCAGAACACGGGAGTCCTTCGGGGCTGAGAGGGAGGCGTGCCTCCGACCGTCGAACCTGATCCGGGTCATGCCGGCGAAGGGAGTCTCGACCGACGCTCCGGCGCTCTCGTGTGATCTGCGAACAGGAGAGCAGTGGTGGTCGGACCGGGAATGCACGACGAGCGGGGCGCGCCGCACGGCGGGGCGTCCACCGACGCGTCCACCGACGCGTCCACCGTCGCGGGTGTGGTGGCCGGCGGTGCCGCCCCCGATCTCGGGGCGCTCGGCCGACTCGGCGGACCCGGCACGATCGTGGTGGCCGCCGACTCCGGTGCCGATCATGCCCTCGCCGCCGGATTGACCATCGATTTCGTGGTCGGTGACCTCGATTCCATCGATCCTTCGGTGCTGGTCGAACTCGAACGGCGCGCCACCCGCATCGAACGACATCCGGTCAACAAGGATGCCACCGATCTCGAACTGGCCATCGATGTGGCCGTGCGCGCCGGCGCGACCTCGGTGATCGTCGTCGCCGGTCACGGCGGACGTGTCGACCAATCGGTGGCCAACGCCTTCGTCCTCGCCTCGCCGCGCTGGGCGGGTGTGTCGATGCACGCGGTGCTCGATTCGGCCCGCGTCTCGGTCGTGCACGGACCCGGGTCCGTGACCTTCGACGGCGCACCCGGCGACGTCGTCACGCTGTTGCCGGTCCACGGACACGCCACCGGTGTGCGGTGTGTCGGTCTCGAGTACCCGCTGCACGGCGAGGATCTCGACGCCGGGACGACCCGCGGTGTCAGCAACGTGCTGCTCGATCGGTCGGCCACGGTCTCGATCGACGGCGGGACGCTCCTCGTGATCCGACCCGGCCCCGAGCTCCTCGATGGACGCGACACATGAGCACCAACCGACGACGAACGGTCGTTGCCGTCGTGATCCTCGCCCTCGCCCTGCTGGTCGCGGCGTGTTCGTCGTCGGCGCCATCGAACAGTGCCGCCGTGCCGCCGGGAATAGTCGACGGCGCACTGGTGCGGTTCGACGAGCCGGTGACGCTGCGCGTGCTGGCCCACGATTCGTTCGCCGTGAGCGCCGAGGTGCTCGAGGAGTTCGAGCGGGAGACGAATGTCCGCGTCGAACTCGTCCAGGCCGGTGATGCCGTGACCATGACCAACGCCGCGATCCTCACCGCCGGCAATCCCGTGGCCGATGTGATCTTCGGGATCGACGAGAACCTGCTCGGTTCGGTGAGCGCAGCGCGGTTGGTGGTGCCCTATGCGGCGGTTCGTCTGGCCGATGTCGACCCGGCCTACGCCAGCGTCGTCGAAGGGGGCCTGGTCACCCCGATCGACCACGCCGAGGTGTGCGTGAACTTCGATCGCCAAGCGTTCACCGGTGCGGGCCGAGCGCTGCCGCGCACCTTCGAGGACCTCACCGCCCGCGACCACGTCGGTCAGCTGGTGGTGCAGGACCCGGCATCGTCGACACCCGGGCTGGCCTTTATGCTGGCC
>JBJTGD010000348.1:0-7869 GCA_046093735.1 Acidimicrobiia bacterium
GTCAGGAACTGCGGGCCCTGTTCCCCGGTGTGGGCGTGACCGACACCGTGGTGGCCAGCGAGGGTGCCGTCATCGCCGTGAAGCCGGGTGACGTGCCCGACACGTGCCGGGCCCTCGCCTCCGCCGGCGTGACCCGGGTGCTGTCGATCGCCGCCGGGGTCACCCTGGCCACCTTGCAGGACGCCTGCGGTCCGGACGTGGCCGTGGTGCGGGCCATGCCCAACACCCCCGCCGTGGTGCGCGCCGGTGCTGCCGCCATCGCCGCCGGGGCCTCGGCCACCGAGGACGACCTCGACTGGGCGTCGTCGATCCTCGATGCCGTCGGTGTGGTGGTGCGCGTCCCCGAGGACAAGCTCGACGCCGTCACCGGTCTGTCCGGTTCGGGTCCGGCGTATGTGTTCCTCATGGCCGAGTCGATGATCGAGGCCGGCGTGCTCGTCGGTCTGCCCCGCGAGGTGGCCGAGGTGCTGGCCGTGCAGACATTGCTCGGTTCGGCCCAGTTGTTGGAGTCGAGTGACCAACATGCCGCTGCGCTGCGGGCCCAGGTCACCTCACCCGGAGGCACCACCGCGGCGGGACTGCGCGCGTTGGAGGCGGGCGGATTCCGTTCGGCCGTGCTCGACGCCATTGCGGCGGCCACCGAACGGTCACGCGAACTCGGCCGGGGTTGAGCGGCCGCGCCGCCGATAGGGTCGGCTCCATGACGCTGCGCTACGACACCGTGTCGTTCCTCTCCGATTACGGGCGCACCGACGAGTTCGTCGGTGTCGTCCATTCGGTGCTGCGGTCACTGGCCCCCGAGGCCCGCGTCATCGACATCACCCACGACATCGCGCCCTACGACGTGCGCGCCGGTGCCCTCACCCTGGTGCGCGCTGCGGAGTACCTGGCGCCCGGTGTCGTCATCGCCGTCGTGGATCCCACCGTGGGCACGACGCGTCGTGCCATCGCCGTGGAGATCGGCGACGGATCATCGGTGCTGCTCGGACCCGACAACGGACTGTTGGCCCCGGTGGTCAACGCCTGCGGTGGTCCCGATCGCATCGTGGAGATCACTTCGTCCGAGGTCGTGTTCGAGGGACGGTCCGGCACTTTCGACGGTCGCGACGTGTTCGCCCCGGCCGCTGCCTTCCTGTGCAACGGCGGTGATCTCGCCGAACTCGGTCCGTCGGTCGATCCCAACTCGCTGCTGCCGGCCATGGTTCCCATCCCTCGCGAAGAGGAGGGTCGGCTCCATGCCGAGGCGCTGTGGGTCGACCGCTACGGCAACGTGCAACTCAACGTCGAACCCGAGGTGCTCCATTCGGTCGTCGACGGACCGGGTGAGACGGTGCGACTCGTGTTCGAGGGCGGTGCCCGTCACGCGCGCATCGTCAGCACCTTCGCCGAACTCGAGCGCGGCGAGTTCGGACTGCTCGTCGACTCGTTCGGTCTCTACGCCATCGTGCAGGACCGGGTGTCGGCCGCCGACGGACTCGGCGTGGCCACGGCCTCGGCCATCGCCATCGAACGACTCGATTCCACCGAGCCGCCGTCGGTCGTCACGTCCGTCGAACTCGGCGTGCGTCGCACCTAGGAGGATCATGCGCCCGGCCACCACCATCTCCATCGCCGTACTGCTCGCCGTCATCCTCGGCGCGGCGATGCTGCAGTTGTTCGTGTTCGCCCGCTGAACTCAGACGCCCACCGGCAAGGCCGTGTCGTCGCTGATGGGTTCCACCGGGACGGGCGGGTGCCAGGCCTGCGGCTCGGCAATGGGGGAACGGCGTGGCGGCGATCCCGTCATGAGGAAGCCGCCGAAGATGATGGCGATCCCCACCACCAGCGAGATGGCGAAGCCGTCCATCTCGTCGACCACCGAGTTGAGCAGACCACCGGCGCTGAGCACGAGCGTGCCGAGGGCGATGGTCACCTTGGCCACGGCCAGTCGCACGGGCGACAGTCCGCCGCCTGTTGCCGAGCGTCGCGTGCCCGATCGGGCCCTCAGCAGTCTCCACGCGCTCCATAGCGCGCCCACGATGATCACCGTGGCCGCCACGCCTGAGGCCACTGCGGCGGCGATGCGCGGACCGGCGCCGAACACGTCCTTGCCCTGGGGCAACACGTCGGGATCGATCGGCGCCGTGAGGGGCGCGGCCACCAACAGGCCGGTGCAGAAGGCACCCAGCACCGTGACGATCGCCGTCCATCGCCGTCCATGGACGGGGCCGGCCAACAACTCCACCGTGCCCAGCGCCAGATAGGGCACATTGAGGATGGCGCCGAACAGGAAGAACGCCTTGAACACCCACGGGCTCCAGCCGATGGCCGCTCCCAGCCACAGGGCGGCCGACCCGGCCGAGAACATGAACAGCGAGACCGTCCACACGGCTTCCTGCCGCTTGCGACCCCGCAGCCAGCGCTCGCCGGTCGACAGGGCGAAGGCCAGCGACACCAAGGTGGCCGCGGCGGCGAGGGCTTCGTGCACGGGCAGAGCGTACGGCCGTCGCCGGGGTGATGGACACGGCGGTCAGTCCCTCGTCGGGGCCGGATTTCGGCCCCGGAGACATTGTGAACATGTGCACGAAGTTCTAGGGTGAGGGGAGTGGAGCGTTCCCGTCGCCGCATTCCCGAGGCCACCGTCGCCCGTCTACCGGTGTACCTGCGCACCCTGCTCGACCTGCGCCACGACGGCGCCGACACCATCTCCTCGGAGCGGCTGGCCGAACTGGCCGGGGTGAACGCCGCCAAGGTGCGCAAGGACCTTTCGTGGCTCGGTTCCTACGGCACCCGCGGGGTGGGCTACGACGTCGACCAGCTGCTCGTCGAGATCAGCCGTGAACTGGGCCTGACCCGGGACTGGCCCGTGGTCATCGTCGGCGTCGGCAACCTCGGCGCCGCCCTCGCCAACTACGGCGGCTTCGGCGACCGAGGCTTCCCCGTGGCTGCGCTGGTGGATGCCGATCCGGCCAAGGTCGGTTCCGTGGTGGCCGGCCACGCCGTCCATCACCTCGACGAGCTCGACGACCTCGTGGTCGAACTGGGTATCGCCATCGGGATCATCGCCACTCCGGCGGTCGGTGCCCAGGACGTGGCCGATCGACTGGTGGCGGCCGGCGTCACCTCCATCCTGAACTTCGCCCCGGCCGTGGTCACCGTTCCCGCCGCGACCACGCTGCGCAAGGTCGACCTCGCCCTCGAACTCCAGGTGCTCAGCTTCTACGGCCGCCGGGATTCGCTGCGCGACGAGCTGCGCAGCGTCGACGACGAGTCGGTGGCCTGATGGCCTCCGTCATCCCCATGACGTCGGGCACGCCGGGTTGGCAGGGGACCCCCCGTTCGGGAATGCTGGGGCCCGGGAGCGAGGACCACCTCGCCGCAGTGAAGGAGCGTCCCGGGACGTGACCGTCGTCGTCGTCGGACTGAACCACCGAAGTGTCCCGCTCTCACTGCTCGAGCGGGTCACCGTCGACGATTCCCGTCTGCCCAAGGCCCTCCATGACGTCGTCTCCCGCGACCACGTGAGCGAAGCCGTGGTCCTGTCGACGTGCAATCGCACCGAGGTGTACTTCGTGGCCGAGAAGTTCCATCCGGCCTTCGGTGACCTGCGTACCTTCTTCTCGGAGCTGGCCTTCGTGCCGCCCGAGGAACTGGTCGATCACCTCTACGTGCACGATGCCGATGACTGCGCCACCCATCTGTTCCGTGTGGCTTCGGGGCTCGACTCCGCCGTCGTGGGCGAGGCCGAGATCCTCGGCCAGGTGCGTGCCGCGTGGGAGGCGGCCCAGGTCGAGGGCGCATCCGGTTCCCAACTCGACCTGTTGTTCCGCCACGCCCTCGAGGTGGGCAAGCGGGCCCGCACCGAGACGGCCATAGGACGTCACGTGGCGTCGGTGTCCACCGCGGCGGTGGCCATGGCCGCCGAGCGGCTCGGTTCGCTCCAGGGACGTTCGATCCTCGTGCTCGGTGCCGGCGAGATGGCCGAGGGCATGGTGCGCGCGCTCGTCTCCAGTGGTGTCGCCGACGTGCGCATCGCCAATCGCTCGCATGAGAACGCCGAGGAACTCGCCAGCCGTGTCGGCGGTGAGGCCATCCGGCTGGCCGATCTCGACGCCGCGCTGCACGAGGTCGACCTGCTCCTCACCGGCACCGGGGCATCGTCGATGATCCTCGAGCATTCCGATGTCGCCCGGGTCATGGCGGCCCGCGCTGGGCATCACCTCCTGGTCGTCGACGTGGCGGTTCCGCGAGACGTCGACCCGTCGGCCGCCGACATCGACGGTGTGACGTTGCTCGACATGGACGATCTGCGGGCCTTCGCCGAAGCCGGGATGGCCGAGCGTCGGCGCGAGGTCAGCGCCGTGGAGTCGATGTGCGTCGAGGAACTCGATCGGTGGTTGGCCGCCAGCTCGGCCCGCGAAGTGGCGCCCCTCATCGGTCGTCTGCATGAGTCCGCCGAGGAGATGCGCACGGCCGAGATCGACCGCCTGCGCGCCCGGCTCGGCCAGCTCGACGATCGACAGCTCGAGGCGCTCGACGCGCTGACCAAGGGCATCGTGGCCAAGTTGCTGCACCAGCCGACCGTGCGTCTCAAGGACGCGGCCGGTTCTCCTCGCGGTGATCGTCTCCCCGAGGCGATGCGCGACCTGTACGAGCTCTGAACTTGGTCGACGCCGGCGTCGAGCCCGTGCGGTTGCGACTGGCCACCCGCAACAGCGCACTGGCCCTGTGGCAGGCGCGCCATGTCGCCGCCGCCACCGTGGCCGCCGCCGCCACCGCCGGTGTGGTGGTGGCGGTCGAACTGGTGGAGGTGCAGACCACCGCCGATCGTCGGCTCGATGTGCCCATCGCCGCCATGGGGGGCAAGGGCGTGTTCGTGAAAGAGGTGCAGCAGGCCGTGCTCGACGGTCGGGCCGATCTCGCCGTGCATTCGGGCAAGGACCTGCCGGCCCTCACCCCTGACGAACTGGTGATCGTGGCCGTGCCCGAACGGGCCGATCCCCGCGACGTCCTCGTCGGCTCCACGCTGGCCGGACTTCCCGTCGGCGGGCACGTGGCCACCGGTTCGATCCGGCGGCGGGCGCAGTTGGCCGCGGCGCGACCCGATCTCGTCTTCTCCGATCTGCGCGGCAACATCGCCACGCGCCTCGACAAGGCCCGCGACTTCGACGCCATCGTCATGGCCGCCGCAGCCATCGACCGACTCGAGCTCATCCTCGACGACCGCATCGTCGAGCTGCTCGACGTGACCACCATGCTCCCGCAGGTGGCCCAGGGCGCGTTGGCGGTGGAGTGTCGCATCGACGATGCCGCCACGCGAGCGCTGCTCGCCCCGCTCGATCATCGGCCCAGTCGGATTGCGGTGACTGCCGAGCGCGGTTTCCTGGCCGAACTCGGCGGCGATTGCGATCTGCCCGTGGGCGCCCATGCCGTCGTCGACGGCGATTCGGTGTTCCTCGCCGCATTGGTGGCGGCTACCGACGGTTCGCTCGTGCTGCGGGCCCAACGCGCTGGCGGCGTCGACGAGGCGGCCGCGCTCGGTGCGGCGATGGCCCGTCACCTGCTCGACGACGCCGGTGGCGCCCACCTGCTCGGTCGCTGACGTGTCCGACGACACGAGTGCCGTCGATTCCGGCACTGACGAGCCGGCGAGGGCGGTCGGCGTCGGTCCCCATCCGACACCGTGGCCCGATGACACGCGACTCGATCCCGATCTGTTGGCCAATGGTGACCGTCGCAACGTGGCCGATCGTTATCGCTACTGGACCAACGAGGCCATCGTCGCCGATCTCGATGCACACCGTCATCCGTTCCATGTGGCCATCGAAAACTGGCAGCACGACCTCAATATCGGCAACGTCGTACGTACCGCCAATGCCTTCAACGCCGCCGGTGTGCACATCGTGGGCAAGCGGCGTTGGAACCGACGTGGTGCGATGGTCACCGACCGCTACCTGCACGTCGACCACCATGACGACCTCGAGTCTTTGGGCGAGTTCGCCGCCGGAGCGCGACTCGAAGTGATCGCCATCGACGTCGTTCCCGGTGCAGTGCCCATCGAGACGGCGTCGCTACCCGAACGGGCCCTGTTCGTGTTCGGACAGGAGGGCCCCGGATTGAGCCCGGCGGCCCTGGACGCCGCGTCGATGGTGTGCTCCATCGCCCAGTACGGCTCGACGCGATCGATCAACGTGGCCGTGGCCGCCGGCATCGCCATGCACACGTGGATCCGGCAACACGCCGGCGCGCCGCCGACGGGCTGAACCGGGGTCGGCGGACCGGCGCGTCGCTACGATCGGCGCGTGCAGCGACGAGTGAGTTCGCCGAGACGGTTCCGTACGGTCGTGACCGTCATGGCGGTGCTCGTCGCCGCCATGACTGCGCCTCCCTCGGTGCAAACGCCGGCGGCGGCGACACCCCTCACGGTCGACTACGGGATCAACGGTCCCGAGGCGCTCTCCGAAGAAGCGGGAATTCCGCTCGTCCCGGCGACGATGGTGCCGGCGTCCACCGAGACCACGATCTTCCTCGGCTTCCGTTCACCCCGGGCCGATCTCGAATCCCGGGCCCTCGCCGTGTCCGACCCCGCATCGCCGCACTACGGGAACTACGCGCCGGTGGAGGTGAACGCTGCCACCTTCAACGCCACCGACGAACAGGTACGAACCGTCATCGAGTGGTTCGCCGACCGGGGCGAGACGGTCGTTCCCGACGCAACGCGCACGTTCGTCGAGGCGAAGGTGACCGTGGCGCTGCTCGAGGAACTCACGGGCACGACCTTCGGGGCCTTCGTCCCCGAGGGCTTCCCTTCACCACCTCCAGTCGTGGTCGTCTCACCCACGACCGAGATCTCCACGGTCACCCCGGCGCTGGCCGCGTCGATCGACCGCGTGGCCGGAGTGGTGTTCCCGGTCTACGGATCGTCGGCATCGTCCGTGGAGGTCCGACCACCCCGACCGGCCACCTCGGTGCTCGACCCGGCCTCGGTGTGGACGTTGATCGCCGCTGACGGCGGGACACCGTGGCGCACCGGCACGCCCACCGATGCCTGTCCCGAGGCCACGGAGATGACCAACCACGGGCACCCGATGGGGATCTCGCCCGCGCAGCTGCGCGCCGCCTACGGCATCGACGAGCTGTGGGACCAAGGGTTCCGTGGACAGGGCGCTCGCATCGCCGTGGTCGACTACGCGCCCTATGCACCATCGGACATCGCTCTCTGGCGTGAGTGCTTCGGACTCGAGGGCACCCCCATCACCGATCACGTCACCGGTCCGCTCATCTCCGACTGGTTTCAGAGTCTGGAGACCACCCTCGACCTTCAGGCCGTGTTGTCGATCGCGCCCGAGGCCGAACGCATCGACTGGTTCGGTGTCGCGGTGTCCGCGCCCACGAGGATGGGCATGTTCATCGAATTGCTGGCGCCCGCCTTCGACGCGTCGCTCACCGGTGGGGTGGCGCCGGACGTGATCACCGTCAGCTTCGCGGTCTGCGAACTGGAGATCGTGAGTCAGGACCCGGCGTGGCAGGTCGGGCTGTCACTGTTCGATCAGATGGTGGCCACGGGCGTGGCCGCCGGTATCGGGACCTTCGTGGCCACCGGCGACCACGGGTCGTCCGGATGCTTCCCCGATGCCGATGACGTGAACGTCTCGTTCCCGGCCTCGAGCCGTTGGATCACCGCCGTCGGCGGTACCAACCTCACGCTCGACGCGGAGAACCACATCGTCTCGGCGGGCGTGTGGAACGACGCCCGGTTCGTGTCGCCGCCGCAACCGGCCAGCAGTCCGTGCGATAGCGGAGGCGGTGGCACCAGCATCAGGTCGCCGGCGGCACCAGGGCAGTCCGGGATCTCACCGGGAACGGCGCGCACCGTGCGTGATGGGTCGG
>JBJTGD010000349.1:0-2875 GCA_046093735.1 Acidimicrobiia bacterium
GCAGGCTGGCCGGGTTCTGCGCGGCCCCGAGCGGGTCGCCACCCCCGCCACCGTCACCGAGGGCGATGAGGAGGTTCCCATCGGCGTCCACCGCCAACTGTCCCCCGTTGTGGTTGGCGAAGGGTTGGTCGACGGTCAACAGCACCCGTCCGTTGGCCACCTCGGCGATTCCGTTGCGATAGGGGATGGCCATCACCACCGTGTCGCCGTGCCGGTCGGTGAAGTGGGCGTACATCTCCTCGCCCGTCGATGCGAACGCCAGTCCCAACAATCCGCGCTCGCCGCCGGCCTCGGTGCGGTCGGCCAACGAGGCCACCCGGGTGGTGGTTCGCGTGCGCACGTCGAGTCGCACGACGGTGCCGTCCTGCGTGGCGATGTGCACGAGCGACGGATCATCGCCGAGGCGCACGGCGAAGGCAGTGGGCCGAGTCAGATCGGCCACCTTCTCCACCGCCACCGACCCGGTGAGGCCCGAGGTCGCAGGAGCGGTGGAGCCCGAGTCGGTTCCGCAGGCTCCGGCCATGAAGGCAAGTGCCACGACGAGGGCACTGGCGAACTTCGTCGCACTGGGCACACGTCGCTGTGACTGCGACCGATCGTGACGCCAACGAACCTCACTCTGGTTGGTCGACGGCTCCACGTGCGCAGTATGCCGAGTCCCCAGCGCGACGGTGCCGCACCCGTAGGTGCGGCACCGGTACTGCAGGAGCAACTGGACGGGCTCAGCCCGTGAATCGGGGAGCGATCGGTCCGTCGTAGGAGGTGCTCACCACGGTGCCGTTCTCGTCCAGGTAGAACCAGGCCACGGCCGAAACCTCTTCGCCGGCGAGGTTGAGGCTGGTGACCGTCACGCTGTGTGCGCCACCGGGGGTGTTCCGAAAGATCGGCAGGGAGGCCAAGAAGAGACCGGTCGCGCCCACCACGCCGGTGCCGATCTGCACCGGATCACTGCGCAGGGTCACCGTGTAGGCCGCGCCCGGCAGCAGTCCTCCGCCGGAGACCGGCACCAGTGCATCGCCGTTGCGGATGTTGGAGCCGGCCGAGAAGCCGAGGGTCAGCGCGATCTCATGGGGGGCCGGCGTGCCGGTGACCGTGACCACACGGGAGATGGCCGGGGACCCGGTGTCCCAGAAGAGTGCGTCTTCTGCGTCCGCCGGAAGTTGGCGTGGGGCCCCGCAGCCCCACACCGCGGTGTAGACGCCGGGCCGAGTATCGTCGGGGATCTTCACCGCTCCGGTGACGGTTCCCTGCCAGCCGCTCTTCGTGGTTTCGACATCCTGGTCGTAGGTGGAGGAGGGGCAAAGGAACATGGTGACATAGCCGAGTTCCGACGGCGGCGTTCCGTTGTCGTACCAATCCGACGGGTAGTTCTCAGAGTTGAGCACCACGCTCTGGGGGAACAGACCGAACACGACTTGACGGTTCGAATAGGTGACGATGGATGCGGCTGGACCGACCTCGTTCACCACGTTGGGCGGACCGATGTAGTCCGGACCGTATTCGTCGCAGGCCCCGGCGTTGCCGCCGGCGGTGTAGGTGACGGTGAGGGTGCCGCCGGGGGCGATGGTCTCGGGGGACACGGTGCCCGTGAGGACAAATCCTTCGGCCGAGACGGGAAGGGAGAACATGCCGACCACAGCCACGATGGCAACGGCAGCGATGAGTTTCAGGTGAGTACGCACGAGGATTTTTTTACCCTGCCGAGCCCCGGCCGACAACCCGATCGGGGGAGGTCATGAATTCCCGTCGCCTCGGCGGGCCAGGACGCTCAGCACTCGGCGAACAGCATGATGCACGCCCCGTTGGGGTGGCCGAGATCATCGTGCTGCACGTCGACGCGGGTGTAGCCCAACTCCGTCAGCGCGGCCAGGAGATCGGCACGCTCCATCCACAGCGCCGAACTCTCGGGGCCACCGCAGAACCCACCCCACTGCAGCGACTCCAGGTAGTTGCGCCGGTGCAGGGCGAACGAGTGGCCCCGCCACTCCACGGTCTCCACTTCGGGGATGAACATGCGGGCCTGCGCGGGATCGGCCGCCACCACCTCCGGCTCGAAGTAATGCGTCCAGATGGCCACCCGGGACCCCACGGTGGCGATCGCCTCGAGCAGGGCCAGCGGATCAGGCGAGTGGTAGAGCACGCCACTGGCCACCACGAGATCGAAGCGTTCCTCGGTCTCCTGCAGGTAGCTCATGAAATCACCGAGCAGGAACGAGCAGCGGTCGAGTCCGAGCACCTCTTTGACGATGAGGCACTTCACGTAGGCCCGGGTGTTCGACTCGACCGAGACCACAGTGGCCCCTGCCGTGTGCAGCATCGAGGTGTGACCGGCCTCGAGGGGACCGAGTTCGAGCACCCTCTTGCCCTGCACCCCACCGGCGCGTTCGATGGTCCACGTGATGCGCGGGTCCTCGAACAGGGGAGTGGTGCCCGCGGTCAGACCGGTCGAGGCCGGGAAACTCGACGACCACTCGCCGGCGAACAGGTCGATGGCCGCCTGTGCACTGGGGGCGCTCCGCACGAACTGATCGAGGATCCCCTCGTTGATGGCCGTTGGTGTTGCAGCACCCTCGTCGAACTGCGTTCGTGTCGACTCGTGCTTCCGTCTCCGCAACATCGACCAACACCCCTTCGTCGAGCACCGGAGGGGCTCATTCCCCTCGCCGTGATGGTCGCCTCGCAGGTTACGAGGTTTCGCCGACGGGGTTCCTCATCGGGCTGGCCCCCGACTCGCTGCGCAGGACCCTGATCGAGAACAGGTTCCAGGCGATGGCCAGCGCGCCGCTCACCATCAGCGGCACGTACACCACGCCGAGATCGAGGCTGAGTCCGAACAGGAAGGTGCCGATCGGCGCCACGAGGAACACCACCAGGT
>JBJTGD010000350.1:0-4417 GCA_046093735.1 Acidimicrobiia bacterium
GAGGATCGGTGCCTTCATCGAGGGCCCCGGCTTCCTCCCCCACCTGTCCGGACGCGAGAACCTCGATCTGTTCTGGCGTGCCAGTGGACGATCGGGCGATGCGCATCTCGAGGACGTCTTGGAGATCGCCGGACTCGGCCCCTCCATCGACCGCAAGGTGCGCACCTACAGCCAAGGAATGAAACAGCGCCTCGGCATCGCCCAGGCGATGCTCGGCATGCCCGACATCCTCGTGCTCGACGAACCCACCAACGGCCTCGATCCCCCACAGATTCGCGAGATGCGACAGGTGCTGCGTGAGTACGCGACCGACGGTCGAACCGTGATCCTCTCCTCACATCTCCTCGGCGAAGTCGAACAGACCTGTTCGGACGTGGTCGTGATGCACCGGGGAACCGTCGTGGCCGCAGGAACAGTCGAACAGCTGTTGGCCGGCCGGAGCGGCCAGCAACTCGAGGACGTGTTCATGGACCTGGTCGGGTCTGATCATCTCGTGAACGCGGGACCGATCGAGGAGGAGGAGCGATCATGAAACGGTACGCGGCGCATCGGACACTGAGTCTTCGCGTGGAGATGATCCGACAGGTGCGACGCCGTCGCACGGCCGTGGCCGTCGGGATCGTCATCGCACTCCCGATCGTCGTCGCACTGGCTGTGCTGTTCGGACCATCTTCGGGCGGCGGAGGACTGGCCGACGGCGACTTCGATGTGTTCGGCCTGATGGCGTCCGGTCCCTGGAACTTCGCCCTGAGTGGATTGTTCTTCTCATCAGCGTTCCTCCTGGTGATCATCGCCGCGATGTTCCTCGGTGACACCGTCGCCAGCGAGGCCTCGTTGGGGACCATGCGCTACCTGCTCGTGGCACCGGTGCCGCGCCGGCGATTCCTGATCGTGAAGGTGGTCGTCGGGCTCCTGTTGACCCTTGCCGTACTCATCGTTCTCGTGATCGCCTCCTTCGTCATCGGACTCCTCGCCTTCGGAGTCGGCACCTTGGAGAGCCCGCTCAGCGGCACACTCGGGGCGGGCGAGTCATCGATGCGACTCGCCGTCATCACCGGCTACATCGCCGTGACCCTGCTCGTACCCGCGGGGATCGCGTTCCTGGCCAGTGTCTCCACTGACATCCCCTTGGGCGCGGTCGGTGCTGCCGTCGTGACGGTGATCTTCACCAACATCCTCGACGCGATCAATGCCCTCGGATCCCTTCGTAGATTCCTGCCGGCCAACTACGCCAACGCCTGGTCCGACGCCCTCGGCACACGCATCGAATGGGATCAGATGGCCGTCGGTCTCGCCTACAACGTCGGTGTCTTCGCTGTGCTGGTGGGCATCGCGATCCTGCGATTCGACCGGAAGGACATCCTCTCCTGAGGCACCTTCGGTTCGAGTGTCGGAGGGGGGACTTGAACCCCCACGTCCTTGCGGACACCAGCCCCTCAAGCTGGCGCGTCTGCCTATTCCGCCACTCCGACGTGGCTGCTGCCGAACCACCGGAGCGGGTCGACTGCGGGTCGCAAACCTAGCCGAGCACCATCGCCGCTCCCCAACCGGATCGGCGACACCAGTCCCGATCAGGGGACCAGCGGCGGCACCCCGTACCGCGTCCGAACCTGCTCGAGCGGCCACTCGGCCATGGCGAAGTGGTCGGCGATGGCGAAGTCCGCGGTGCACGTCGCTCCCCTGGCCAGGGCCCGGGCGAAGGTGTCAGCCACGCCGGGACGCGACAGCGTCGCGCTCTTCGGCGCGATGTCGCCGAGCTGGATGACACCGGCCTCGTGGATGGCCAGGTTCGTGAGACAGAGGATCCACGACACCTCGGAGTCGTTCATCCCCATCTGGAACGCACCGAGGGCCAACTCCCCCTCGGCCACCGGTTCGTACCCGGCGATGACGTGGTTCATGTCGTGGGCCACGAAGATGTAGTTGAGAGAATTCGAGGTCGCGCCCGGCACATCGAAGCCGTACTCGTCGTAGAAGCGTGTGAGCGAGTGGCCGAGGGTGCCCTCGGGCAACGATTCCATCGCCATGATCCGCTCGACGAGCTCGGGATCGATGAAGTCCGAGCTCGGCTCACGATCCCGCAGCTGCACCTCGGTCTGCACCGTGCGCAGGTTCGCCTCGAAACGGTCATGGTCGGCCCGGGCGACCTCGGCCCCCTTGGCCACGAGGTCGCGACAGAACTCGAGACCCATGCCATCGAGCGAGAGTTCGACGGCGTACTCCTCCACCCGTGCGTCCTGCGCGGCGGTGAGCGGGTGGCGACACAGTTCGAGCACCACGAGCAGGTAGTGGAACCGGCGCACCGCGTCGGTCCCCCCGATGGCGGCGGCCACCTCGTGCGGCGACAGGGGCCGGGTCGAATCGAGATCGAGATCGGGCCGACCCCATACATGGGTCGTGAGGGCGCGCAGCAACCGAACCTGCTCGTCGGTGGGGCCGCCGTCGACGTCGATCGCGCCCAGTAGTCCACCCACCACCGGCTCCACCTGACCGGGATCCACGAGTCTCGGCACCTCCGGCCCTCCTGTTCGAACAAGTGATGAACCTAGTGGGAGCTGCGTCGCAGCGATCGGCGGGTCAGACCGTGTCGTGGACGACGACGCCGCGGATGTTGCGACCCTCGAGCAGATCGTCGACGGCGACGTTGATGTCGTCGAGGCGGTACCGCCGGGTGATCATCTCATCGAGCTTCAACTTCCCGGCCCGGTAGAGATCGATCTGGCGCAGGATGTCGGCCGGTGGATTGCACATGCCGAACAGCGCGCCCCGGATCGTCTTCTGCATGCCGCCCAACTCCAGCAGATGCACGGGGATGCCCATGGGTTCGGTGGCGGCCGCCATGCCGGTGACGACGACGGTGCCACCCTTTCCGACGGCGGCGAAGGCCTCGGCCACGTCGGTGTTGGTGGGCGAACCCATGGCCAGCACCGCCGCGTCAGCACCCTGGCCGTCGGTGACCGACCGCACGAACTCGGTGGCCTCCGCCATCGAGGCGAAGGCGTGGGTGGCGCCCAACTTCTGCGCCATCTCCCGCTTGAACGGCACCGGGTCGACGGCGATCACCACGGCAGCGCCGGCCAACGCCGCGCCCTGCACCGCGCTGGTGCCCACACCGCCGACGCCGACGACGAGCACATGGTCACCCGGGCGAACCCCGGCGGCATTGGTCGACGAGCCGAGCCCAGTGCCCACCCCGCAACCGAGCAGGCACAGCGTCTCCAGCGGCAGGTCATCGGCCACCTTCACCAGCGAGTTCTCCGCCACCACGGCGAACTGCGAGAACGTCGAGATCAGAAGGAACTGGTGGAGGTCACGCCCGTCGAGGTGCATGCGATAGGTGCCGTCGGGCATCGGGCCGACCTGGAGGTGAGCACCGAGTTGGCACAGGTTCATGCGCCCGGACGCGCAGTAGCGGCACCGCCCGCAGCTGGGGATGAACGAGGCCACGACGTGATCACCGGGGCGCAGCGACGTCACTCCCCGCCCGACGGCCTCGACCACGCCGGCACCCTCGTGGCCGGCGCAGACCGGCAACGGGCTGTGGTGGTCGCCGGTGAGGAAGTGCACGTCGCTGTGGCACAGACCGCTCGCCACGTAGCGCACCAGCACCTCGTTGTCTCGGGGCTCGTCGACCTCGACGTCGACGACCTCGTACCGACCGGGACTCTCGAGCAGGACTGCGGCCCTCGACCTCATGGCTCCCCCGTTGGTGCTCGCCGGCCGATGCGACGACGCCGACCGATGGTAGGTGACGGCGTGCCGCCCCGGCCCCGGCGACGGGGCAGGATGGGGCCCTGACCGAGGGGGGACAGTGGGAGCGAACGACCGACGCATCATCGTGATCGGGGCCGGACCGGGAGGGATCGCCTCCGCGCACCTGTTGCGCGAGGCCGGCTACACCGACGTGACCGTGATCGAGCGGGACGACGACGTCGGTGGCACCTGGCAGCGCAGTCGCTATCCGGGGCTGTCGTGCGACGTCATGGTCCACGCCTACCAGTTCTCGTTCAACCTCAAGCCCGACTGGCCGCGGTCGTACGCGTCACAGCCCGAGATCCTCGACTACATGCGCCAGACGGTCGACACGCTCGATCTGTGGCCGATGATCCGCCTCGGCACCGGTGCCACCGGGGCCTCGTGGAACGACTCCACCGGGGAGTGGACGGTCACCACCACCACGGGCGAGACCCTGGTCGGCGACGTGCTCATCAGTGGCCAGGGCCTGTTCGGCGAGATCAAGTGGCCCGACCTCGCCGGGCGCGTCTCGTTCGGTGGGCAACTGGTCCACACCGGCAACTGGCCCCGTGACCTCGATCTCACCGGAAAGCGGGTCGCCGTCATCGGCAGCGCCGCCAGTGCGGTGCAGTCGTTGCCCGAGATCGCCAAGGTGGCCGGGCAGGTGTACTCCTATCAACGC
>JBJTGD010000351.1:0-10399 GCA_046093735.1 Acidimicrobiia bacterium
TGGAGCCAGTACCGAGACCGCGTGGCCCGACTGGCCGGCGGTCTCGGCGAACTGGGTGTCGGCCACGGCGACCGGGTGCTGCTCCTGCTGCCCAATCGCCCCGAGTTCCACATCGTCGACATGGCGATCATGTTCCTCGGCGCCACACCCGTGTCGATCTACATCACGTCCTCGGCCGAGCAGATCGATCACCTGGTTCGCGACACCGGTGCGGTCGTGGCCGTGGTGCACGACCGGGCGATGCTGGAACGGTTCCGGGGCTCGACCGTCGCCCGTGACGCCGGTGTGGCCATCGTCGTGGTCGATCCCACCGATGTCGACGGCGGTCGGTTCCACACACTCGCCGAACTCGAAGCGCGCGAACCCATCGACCTCGACGAGCGCCTACCCGAACTCGATCCGCGGTCGGCGGCGACGATCATCTACACCTCAGGCACCACCGGCCCGTCCAAGGGTGTCGAGCTCAGTCACTTCAACGTGCTGTGGGCGGTGCAGAGCCTCAAGGTGGCGTTGGGTGACGTCGACCTGACCGGCAAGCGCATCGTGTCGTACCTGCCCATGGCCCACATCGCCGAGCGTTCGACCACGCATTATTCGGCTGCGGTGTCCGGCTACGAGGTCACGACCTGCGACGATCCCGCACGACTGGCCGAGCACCTCCGCGAGGTGCGGCCCCATCTGGTGTTCGGCGTTCCCCGTGTGTGGGAGAAGATGCGCGCCGGCGTCGAATCGGTCCTCCAGGGCGATGCGGAGAAGTGGGCGCAGTTCACCGACGCAGTGCTCGCCGCCGGGCCACTGCGCCGCGCCGTGCTGGACGGCACCGCCACCGACACCGACCGAGAGACCCTCGACTTCCTCGACGCCGTGGCCTTCGCCCCGATCCGCGCCGCCATGGGTCTCGACGAGATCGAGATCGCGGTGACCGGCGCGGCGCCCATCCCACCCGAGACCGTGGACTGGTTCCGGGCCGTCGGCGTGCCGCTGTCGGAGATCTACGGGATGTCGGAGTCCTCGGGTCCGATCTCGTGGTCACCCGTCGGCGCCGAGGCCGGTTCGGTCGGCGCCGTGATCCCCGGCGCCGAACTGCGACTGGCCGAGGACGGCGAGGTCCTCTGCCGCGGCGGCAACGTCTTCGTGGGTTCCCTCGGTCGACCCGACGCCACCGCCGAGACGATCGACAGCGACGGCTGGTTGCACACCGGTGACATCGGGGTGCTTGACGATCGCAGCCATCTGCGGATCGTCGATCGGAAGAAGGAACTGCTGGTGACCGCCGGCGGCAAGAACGTGAGTCCGGCCAAACTCGAGGCGGCCATCCGATCGCTGCCCTTGGTGGCCCACGCCATCGCCGTGGGCGATGGTCGCCCGTGGATCGGCGCCCTCATCACCCTCGACCACGAGTCTCTGGTGCTGTGGGCGGCGAACCGGCAGTTGGGCATCGACGAACCGGCCCTGCTGTGCCGCCATCCCGAAGTGGTGGCCGAGGTCGAACGAGGCGTCGACGAGGTCATGGCCCGGTTCTCCCGGGCCGAGCGAGTGAAGCGGTTCCTGATCCTGCCCGACGAGTGGGCCCAGGACTCGGCCTTCCTCACCCCGACGCTCAAGTTGCGTCGTCGACCGATCCTCGCTCACTACGCCGCGCAGATCGAAGAGTTGTACTCCACCACCGAGACAGACAGGAGCGACGCATGAAGTGCCCAGTCGACGGACGCGAACTCGCCATCACCCACCGGGAAGGTATCGAGCTCGACTACTGCCCGGAGTGCCGCGGCGTCTGGTTCGACCGCGGTGAACTCGACAAGGTGATCGAGCGCTCCAACCGTGAGTACGACGACTACCGGCGCGAGGAGCGGGAGTACAAGGAGGAGAAGCGGTACAAGGAGGAGAAGTACCGCGACGATCGCTCCTCATCGGATCGCTACGAGTACAAGCCCAAGAAGAAGAAGGCGACCAGTTTCCTTTCGGATCTGCTCGAGTTCGGCTGAGGAGGTCGACGATGGCTTTCAAGAACACTCTCAAGACCGCCGTACTGCTCGGTGCCATCGGTGGCCTGTTCGTACTGCTCGGCTCGATGTTCGGTGGTGTCGGCGGCGCCATGATCGGACTGGTCATCGCCTTCGCCATCACCGGAGCCTCCTACTGGTTCTCCGACCGCATCGCCGTGAAGGCGGCCCATGCCCACGAGGTGAGCGAGCGCGAGGCACCGGAGCTCCACGCCATGGTCGGCGAGCTCGCCGGTCGGGCCGGCCTGCCCAAGCCGAAGGTGTACGTCTCACCGTCACCGCAACCCAACGCCTTCGCCACCGGCCGCAATCCTTCACACAGCGCCGTGGCCGTGACCGAAGGGTTGCTGCAGAACTGTCCGCCCGATGAGGTGCGTGCCGTGCTGGCCCACGAGATGGCGCACATCCGCAACCGCGACATCCTGATCGGGTCGGTGGCCGCCGCCATCGCCACCGCCATCTCGTTCCTGGCCAACATGGCCATGTTTGCCGGGTTGTTCGGTGGTTCCAGCGACGACGATGACGGCCCGTCCGGGGCATCGCTGCTGTTGATGGCGATCATCGCCCCCATCGCGGCCGGGATGTTGCAGATGGCGGTGTCACGTTCGCGTGAGTACGAGGCCGACCGCGTCGGCGCCTCGATCAGCGGCGACCCGCTGGCCCTGGCCTCTGCTCTGCGGCGACTCGACACGATCTCACAGCGGTCACCGATGGAGATCGCTCCGGCGCAGGCCAGCGCCTGGATCGTGAACCCCCTCACCGGACGTCGCCGCGACATGACCCGCATGTTCATGACCCACCCGCCCGTCGAGGAGCGGATCGAGCGACTGGAGCGCATGGCCTCGCTGCCGAGCTGAGCACGTCTTCACGGCAGTGAAGGGACGGCGCGGGCTCCGGCCCGCCCCGTCCGACGTTCACGCCCCTCTGCGACTTCGACCGGCCACCGGCCGATCGAGTGCTTCGAGCAACTCGCCGACCGTGTGATCGCATTCGAGGGGATGGCGCAGGGCGATGTCGCCGTGCACGACGTACCGGTTGCGTCGGCCTTCCTTGATGCGGGTGACGTACCCGGCGTCGACGAGATCACCGATGATGGCCTGGGTCGAACGCTCGGTGATCCCCACCATGTCGGCGATGTCGCGAGTGCGCAATTCTGGATCGCCGGCCAGGCACACCAACACGTGACCGTGATTGGTGAAGAAGGTCCATGAGGGCTTCTCGAACTCTGCGCTCACCGGCGAACTCCTCGAAGGTGGATCTCGGTCATGAACCCGGGCACGATCGTGGACACGGTCATCGACACATTCATTGACACTGTCATCGACGCTCCCGAGTGATGGCGGCGTCCTTGGTGGCCACTGCAGCGCGCAATTCCGCGGCGTGTTCGGCCAGTCGCGATCGCAACCGCTCGTCGCCACGGGCCAGGATGCGCACGGCCAGCAATCCGGCGTTCTCGCTGCCGTCGATGGCCATGGTGGCCACGGGGATGCCGGCCGGCATCTGCACGATCGACAGCAGAGAGTCGAGGCCGTCGAGCGCGGGGCGGCGCACCGGCACACCGATGACCGGCAAGGTCGTGGCCGAGGCCACCATCCCGGGCAGGTGGGCTGCCCCGCCCGCCCCGGCGATGATCACGTCGAACCCGTCGGCCTCGGCGCCGGCGGCGAAGTCGATCATGGCGTGGGGATCGCGATGGGCCGACACGCAGCGCACGACATGCGGCACCTCGAACCGGTCGAGCACATCGATGGCACCCTGCATGGCCCCGAGATCCGAATCACTGCCCATGATGATGGCGACCTTCATGGCGTCGACGCTCCGTTCTCCAGGTTTCGGGCCGCGCGCAGCGCGCGTTCGGTGGCGTCATCGACGGATTCCGACGTGGCCGTCACATGGCCCAACTTACGACCTGGTCGGGGCTGCTTCCCGTAGAGGTGCACGGCCACATCGGTGGGGAGAGGTCCGTACCCGACTCCGCCACACGACGATCCGACCACGTTGACCATGGCCGCAGCGGGCACGACGAGCTCGGTCGATCCGAGCGGGTGTCCGGCCACGGCGCGCAGATGGTTCTCGAACTGCGACACGCAGGCCGACTCAATGGTGATGTGTCCACTGTTGTGCGGTCGGGCGGCGATCTCGTTGAGCAACAACTCGCCATCGACGATGAAGAACTCGACGGCCAGCACCCCGACGACATCGATCTCGGCGGCGATCGCCATGGCCATCTCCACTGCAGCCCGCTCGATCCCGGGATCGAGACCGGACGGCACCTGCACGACCGCGCACATCCCGCTGTGCTGCACGGTACGCACCACCGGATAGGTCGCCATCTGTCCATCGACGCCACGCACGACCTGCACGGCGATCTCGGCGTCGATGTCCATCTCGGGTTGCACCAGGACCGGACGATCGGGGAACCACTCGGTCGCCGAGTCGGCAGTGGCACCGAGCAGCACGCCGCGACCGTCATAGCCGCCGGTGGCCACCTTGAGCACCGCCGCCCCGCCCACAGCAGCGATGGCCGCAGCAACCTCGTCGAGCGACCGGGCCACGTTGGTCGGGGGCACCGGCAGCCCCAGACGACCGAACACCTCCAGTTGACGTTCCTTGTCCACGGCCACGGCCATGGCCTGCGCCCCCGGACGGAGCACGAACCCCTCGGACTCGAGATCACGCAACACGGCCGGGTCGACCATCTCGTGGTCGAAGGTGACCGCCTCGCACCGACGGGCCAGTTCACGCAGGGCAACGGGATCACCGGGATCACCGATGGTCGTGCGGGGCACGATCCTCGCCGCCGGATCGTCCGGGTGAGCAGCCAGCACCTCGATGACGAGACCGATCCGGCTCGCCGCTTCGGCCATCATGAGCGCGAGTTGCCCACCACCGACGATGGCGATCGAGCGCAACGGAATCACCAGCGCACTTTATCGGAGATTCAATTCCTGTAGTACCGTTCGCCCGTTCACTCCGCCGCCCAGCCCCGAGGAGAACGGTGGACGCCGACGTTCTCAAGAACCTTACCGATCCCGCCGTGCTGTTCTTCTTCCTCGGTGTGTTCATCGGACTCGTGCGGTCGAACCTGGAGATCCCCGCCCCGATCGCCAAGTTCCTCTCCCTCTATCTGTTGATGGCGCTCGGCTTCAAGGGTGGGCAGGCCCTCGCCGATGCCGGTCTCTCGGGCGACGGCGTCAAGGTCCTCGTGGCCGCAGTGGTGCTGGCCCTCGTGCTCCCCGCCATCTGGTTCCTCGTGCTGCGCCGGCGCATCAACCCGTTCGACGCCGCCGCTATCGCCGCCACCTACGGCTCGGTGAGTGCTGTCACCTTCGTCACTGCCTCGCAGTTCGTCGCATCACGCGGCGACGAGGCCGGCGGCCACATGACGGTGGCCATGGTGCTGATGGAGTCCCCCGCCATCGTCATGGCCGTGGTACTGGCCACATGGGTGCGGTCGCGTCTCGGGACCGCCGGCTCGGTCGAGGTGGAAGAACGCGCGGCCTCGGCACTCGTGCCGAGCGCACTGGCCGCCACCGACACCACCACCCTCGTGCCCGAGGCCGCCCATCCAGCCGGTCAGCGCGGCCCCGAGGAGACCGGCGAGGAACACAGCGGCACACCGATCTCCATCAAGGAGGTGCTGCGCGAGGCCTTCACCGACGGCGTCAACCTGCTGCTCATCGGGTCGATGGTCGTCGGGTTCGTCACCGGCGAATCCGGCGGCGAGGCGATGGCCCCGTTCATCAACGGGCTGTTCAAGGGGCTGCTCGCCTTCTTCCTGCTGGAGATGGGACTGCTCGTCGCTCGTCGCCTGCGCGAGGTGCGCGACGTCGGTCCGTTCCTCATCGCCTTCGGTGTGGTCGTGCCCTTCATCAACGCCGCGCTCGCCCTCACCATCGGCTGGGCCCTCGGTCTGCCCGTCGGCGACCTGACGCTGCTGGCCGTGCTGGCCGCCAGTGGCAGCTACATCGTGGTACCGGCGGTGGTTCGCTACGCCATCCCCGAGGCCCAGCCCAGTCGCTACCTCACCCTGGCGCTGGGCATCACCTTCCCCATCAACATCGCCATCGGCATTCCGCTCTACTACGCCGTGGCCTCGGCGATCTCCGGCTGAATCGGCCATCATTGGCCCCATGACCACGCCTTCCAGCGCGCCGACCCGAACCGTCACCGACGAGGAGATCGCTGCGTTCTGGCGTGACGGAGTCGTGTGTCTGCGCGACATCCTCCCTGTCGATGTCGTGATGTCCATGGCCGAACCGATCGATCGGATGCTGGCCGCCGACGAAGCCGCCGACCTGACCGCCATGGCCGACGCGTTGGAATCGGGCGCCGGGGCCACCCGACTGGTCGACGAGGACGTCGCCGCCTCCGGCGTGGCCCGGGGCACTTTCCGCGGCGGCACCGACCACTGGTGCGTGCGTCCCGAGTTCGCCGAGTTCGCCACCGCATCGCCGGTGCCGACGGTGGTGGCCGCCCTGTTGCGCAGCGAGAACGTGTGGCTCTACGAGGACAGCGTGCTGGTGAAGGAACCGGGGACGCAGGAGCGCACGGGCTTCCATCAGGACATGGCCTACTTCCATCTCGACGGCGAGAACGTGTGCACCACGTGGATCCCGCTCGACGAGGTCGACGACTCCACCGGCGCGGTGGTCTACGTGGTGGGCTCACATCTCGACCACACCGAGTACCGCCCCAACATGTTCGTGTCCGACATGCAGCTGCCCGGCACCGTCGGTGAGGCCGTGCCCGACTATTCGACGATCGACGATGCCCCGATCGTGTCGTTCGAGACGAAACCGGGCGATCTCGTCGTGCACCACGCCCGCACCATCCATGGCGCCGGTGCCAACTCAAGTGCTACGCGTCGGCGTCGTGCCATCAGCATCCGGTACGCCGGCGACGACGTGGTCTTCCGTCGTCGCATCGGCGCTCCGGAGAAGCCCCATCACGCCGAACTGCGAGACGGTGACGGGTTGTCACCACCGGCGTTCCCCCTCGCCCACGGTTGAGGGTCACCGACCGGGCGGGCGCTCCTCCGGCATGACCGGGCGCCACGAAACACCGTTCACATGGGTGCCGCCGCCCACCATGAGCGTGTTGCCGTTCACGTAGGCGCTGTCGTCACTGGCCAGGAACAACGCCGCACCACCGATGTCGTTCTCGGGATCACCCATGCGCCGCATCGGGTTGTCCTCCAGCATCTTGGCCGCCGTCTCCGGGTTGGCGGCGGCGAAGGCCTGATAGGCCTCGGTGGCCGCGCCCGGGCAGATCACGTTGCTGCGGATGTTCCACCGGCCCCACTCCACCGCCGCGTTGCGCGTGAGTGTGCGCATGGCCTCCTTGCCGGTGTTGTACCCACTGGTGAAGACGTGCGAGTTCACGCCGTTGAGCGAGGCGATGTTGATGATCGACCCGCCCCCCTGGGCCTTCATGTGCTCGAACGACTCCTGCATCGTCCAGAACGCGGCCATGAGACCGAGCGTGAATCCGTGCTCCAGGGCCTCGTTGGGCGTCCACTCCAGACGGGTGGTCACACCACCGCCCCACGCGTTGTTGACCAGCACGTCGATGCGACCCCAGCGGTCCACCGCCGCGGCCACACAACCTCGGGCCTGTTCCTCGATGGCCACGTCGGTGGCCACGAAGATGGCGTCACCACCGAGTTCCTTCACCTCGCCCACCGTGCGCTCACCGGTGTCGGGCCGCATCTCGGCCACCACCACGTTGCACCCCTCGCGGGCGAACCGTCGGGCGATCCCCCGGCCGATGCCCTGACCGGCTCCGGTGATGACCGCCACGCGTCCTTCGAGTCTCCCTGTCATGCCACCGACCCTAGGCCCACGGCCTTGGCCGTCAACTCCACCGATCGCAACCGGTCGTCCATCCGCGGCGACTGATGACAGACGATGAGCTCGTCGGCATCGGCGTAGCGGGCGAACTCGGCCAGTTGCTCGGCCACCATCTCGCCGGTGCCCACCGCGGTGTGAGTGAGCATGGCCGCCACCGACGCCCCCTGCGGGGAGTCGAGGATGCGGTCGACCTGTTCGTCGGAGACCTCGACGCCCGGTCGCAACAGGAACCGACGCAGGCGAGCTCGACGTTGCTGCACGAACTGACGCTGCGCGTCATCGGCATCATCGGCGGCGAGCACGTTCACTCCGGCCAACACGTAGGGCTCCGACTGCTGCGACGACGGCCGGAACGTGGCCCGGTACAGCGCCACTGCGTCGCACAGCTGCGCCGGCGCGAAGTGCGAGGCGAACCCGACCGGCAGTCCCAGCAGTCCCGCCAGTTCGGCGCCGAACAGCGACGAGCCGAGGATGGTGATGGGCACGTGCGTCCCCTTGCCCGGCGTGGCCTCCACCCCGGGCACCCTCGACTCGTCACCGAGGAAGGCCTGCAGTTCCAGCACATCGCGGGGGAAGTCCTCAGCCGCGGCGGGATCGCGTCGCAGCGCTCGCACCGTCACCCGATCGGTGCCCGGGGCACGACCGAGACCGAGGTCGATGCGCCCCGGATGGAGAGCGGCCAGCGTGCCGAACTGTTCGGCGATGACCAACGGCGGATGGTTGGGCAGCATGATCCCGGCCGAACCGAGCCGGATGTGATCGGTGTGAGCGGCGACGTGGGCGATGAGCACCGCCGTGGCCGAGGAGGCGACGGCTGCCATGTTGTGATGCTCGGCGTACCAGACGCGCGCGTACCCGCTGGTCTCGGCCGTGCGGGCCAGCGTCACACACGACGCAAGGGCATCGGCGACGGTCTCGCCCTCACCGACGATCGACAGGTCGAGTATCGACAGCGGCATCATCGGCCGGAACGCTAGCGGTGTGGGCGACTCAGACCGGCCGCCAGTACACGGCCTCGTCGACGGTGACCATTTCGACGGTGGAACCGACGAGATCGGTTCCGGCGAGGTCGTCGAGTACGAGGTCGGGATGGGGTCGGGCGCCGATGCGGGCTCCGAGTGCGGCGCCCTCGTCGACCCGGGCCAGCAGCGGGGCGACCTGCACATGTCCGTCGGCGCCGTAGCCCAGGGTGGCGGCCTCGCACCGGGCCGGACCGTTCCACTCGAACACGGTGGGCACGTTGTCGACGCTCGGCGCCTCCACCTCCACGAACCGGGGGGTGCTCGGCGGGGTGGCCGACAGGACGACGCCGGCGAAGTCGTTGGGCATCCCGCCCAGACCCACCACCAGCCCGTGCTCGTCGGGGAATCGTCGGCACCGTTCGACCATCGACACGATCCCGTGCAACGAGTACGAGGCACCCGGTCCGCCGAAGTAGGGCAGCCCGCCGGTGAGGGTGGCCGGCCGGGGATCGTCGAGCGCCAGACCCAACGCGCCCAGCGCCAGTTCCACCGCCGCCGGGAAACAGGAGTAGAGATCGAACGCGGCGATGTCGTCGACACCAAGGCCGGCATGGGCCAACGCCGTTTCGAGGGCGACACCCATGGCCGGCGACCGATCGAGCGACGGCCATTGCGAGGGCGGGACATCGGGAGCGGCCGCCACCGACCACGGATGCACGCGTCGATCGGTCGCGATCCCCAGTCGATCGGCGCATTCGGTGGTGCACACGATCACCGCTGCGGCGAGGTCGACCGTGGGGAACGAGCACATCAACTTGGTGAGGTGCTCGGTGACCAGTCGGTTGTCGGGCCGCACACCGGCGATGTCGTCGGGCGTTCGCGCCGTCGGGAACCAGGCCAGGTCGGGTCGGGTGGCGGCCACCTCGGTGAACCGGGCCATGAGTCGACCCAACTCGGTCCGGTGCTCGGCCGGGGTACGACCGGCGGCCGCCGCCATCGCGCTCTCCAACATCGAGAACATGTGCACCGGCAGCTGACCGCCGGTGTGCATCTCGGCGAATCGATCACTCGGTCTGTATCCCTCACGCATGCGTCGTTCACTGCGGTCACCCGTGGAGCCCTGGGACCACATCGCCGTGGGCGGTGCCGGTGGGTCGATGCCCAGGGCGCGGGCCCGTCGCACCGAGGCCTCGGCCACGCCGCCCACGATGAGGGCGGCATCGAGTCGTCCGTCCTGCATCGAGCGGCAGGCGTCGGCCAGCATCCGCTGGGGCGAGGCGCCGCTATAGCGAGACTCGTAGGTGTCGCGCACGTCGAGCCCGAAACGTTCGACCAACGCGCTCGGCGCGTCGTCGGTGCTGAACACCGACAACGGCGTGGCGTACACCTTGCCCACCGCACCCAGCGGCGCGCCGCTTCCACCGGCATCGACCACTGCGGCCTCGACGGCCTCGGCGATCAATTCCACGGGATGGACGATCCGGTCGTCGTCCTTGTTGGCCAGTTGGGCGACACCGATGAGCACCGGCGTGCGCGGATCGATCGACAACGTCAGTTCACCTGCCGCTCGCGACCCGCCCAG
>JBJTGD010000352.1:0-12393 GCA_046093735.1 Acidimicrobiia bacterium
CGAGCGCGCATCGCTTGTCGCACCCCGGACCCGGTCGTGGCCGGTGCCGATGCTGGCTCGCCTCCGCTCTCGCCTCCGCTCTCGTCCATGTGTTCGACGGTACGCTCCTCCCATGTCCACCGGAATGGGCCGAACGGCCCCATCGCTAGGGTGACCCGGCCATGCCCGAGCGAGCCGACGCCGAACCGATCGACGATGGTCTGACCGCCGGTCTCAACCCGGTCCAGCACGAGGCGGTGACCCACACCGAGGGCCCGTTGCTGATCATCGCCGGCGCCGGGTCGGGCAAGACCCGCGTCCTCACCCACCGCGTGGCCCACCTCATCCGCACCGGCGTCTCGCCGTTCGAGATCCTCGCCATCACCTTCACCAACAAGGCGGCCGACGAGATGCGTCAGAGGGTCAGGGCCCTTGTCGGTCCGGTGGCCGACAAGATGTGGGTGTCGACCTTCCACTCGGCCTGCGTGCGCATCCTCCGCCGTGATGGTGCCCGGCTCGGCTTCCCGAGTTCGTTCACCATCTCCGACCAGTCCGACGCAGTGCGCCTCGTCGGCTACGTCGTCCGCGATCTCGGACTCGATCCGAAGAAGTTCCCCGCCAAGTCGGTGCAGGCCACCATCTCGGCAGCGAAGAACGACGGTCTCGGTCCGACGCAGTTCGCCGAGCGCGCCGGCTCGATCTTCGACCGCAAGATCGCCGACGTGTTCGTCGAGTACCAGGCCCGACTCCTCTCGGCCGGCGCGATGGACTTCGACGATCTGCTCACCAACACCGTGCGTCTGTTCCGGGAACACCCGGATGTGCTCGACTCCTACCAACGGCGCTTCCGCCACGTGCTGGTGGACGAGTACCAGGACACCAACCACGTGCAGAACGAGCTCGTCCTCGCGCTCGGTGCCGTCCATCACAACGTGTGCGTGGTGGGTGATGCCGATCAGAGCGTGTACCGCTTCCGCGGTGCCGACATGCGCAACATCCTCGAGTTCGAGGACGCGTTCCCCGAGACGACCGTGCTGCTCCTCGAGCAGAACTACCGGTCGACGCAGAACATCCTCGACGCGGCCAATGCCGTCATCGACAACAACATGGCCCGGCGCCCGAAGGAGCTGTGGACCGACACCGGCGCCGGTGAGGCCATCGTGCGCTACCACGCCGATGACGAATCCGACGAGGCCCAGTGGGTGACATCGCGCATCGCCCACCTGCACGACGCCGGTCATCGCTGGGGTGACTGCGCGGTGCTCTATCGCACCAACGCCCAGAGTCGCGTGCTGGAGGAATTCCTCGTGCGCATGGGGATCCACTACCGGGTGATCGGCGGTACGCGCTTCTACGACCGACGTGAGGTGAAGGACGCGCTCGCCTATCTGCGCCTCACCGTCAACCCGGCCGACGAGGTCAGCTGCAAGCGCGTGCTCAACGTGCCCAAGCGCGGAGTGGGGGAGTCCTCGGTCGGTCGCCTCGACGCCCATGCGCGCGCCCACGGCCTGTCGTTCATCGAGGCACTGCGCGAGGCCCCCGCTGCCGGGGTCACGGGCAAGGCGGCCAAGGGCATCGCCACGTTCCTCGCCCTCCTCGACGAACTCACGCCGTTGGTGGAGAGTGGTCCCGCTGCGGTGCTGGAGGCCGCCCTGCAGCGCAGCGGCTACGTGGCCGAGCTGGAGGCCGAGCACTCGGTGGAGGCCGACGGTCGCATCGAGAACCTGGCCGAACTGGTGGGTGCGGCGCGCGAGGCCGGCTCGGTGGACGAGTTCCTCGAGCAGGTGAGTCTGGTGGCCGACATCGACGCGCTCGATGACGACGAGTCCTCGGTGGTGCTCATGACGCTTCACTCGGCCAAAGGACTCGAGTTCCCGTGCGTGTTCATGATCGGGCTGGAGGACGGCGTGTTCCCGCACTCCCGTTCGATCGGCGATCCCGATGAACTGGAGGAGGAACGCCGACTGGCCTACGTCGGCATCACCCGCGCCAAGGAGCGGCTCCATCTGTCGCACGCCTGGTGCCGCACGATGTACGGGAGCACGCAGTACAACCCGCCCAGTCGGTTCCTCGACGAGATCCCCGAGCATCTCGTGGAGTCGGTGAAGGGCGCCCGGCGCTCCACCGGTACCGCTGGTTCGGCGACGTCGAGGACGGCGGGCACCTGGGGCCGGGGTGACCGTTCCGGGGGCAGCGACTGGGGTCGGCGGTCCGACGACGACGAGTGGTCGGGCTCGGTCATCGGTGGTCGGTCCCGTCGGGACGAGGCCCGGGAGGCGGCCCTGCGTCCGGCCCCGCCCGAGCCGAGCGGCGCCGATCGACTGGGGCTGAAGGTGGGCGACGACGTGCGGCATGGCAAGTTCGGCGAGGGCGTGATCCTCGCCCTCGAGGGCGTCGGCGACAAGGCCGAGGCCGTGGTCCGCTTTCCCTCGGTGGGGGAGAAGCGTCTCCTGCTGGCCTGGGCACCGCTGGAGCCGCTGGGCGAGTGATCCCCGGATCTGACGACTTGTCAGATCCGTTAGGTATGCCTAACATCCGAGGTGTAAGGCATACCTAACACGAAGTCGGAGGGGATCATGGGGCCAGAGCGCACGAGGTCAGAGTGCACGGGGTCAGGGTGCGGGAGCACACATCGACGGTGGCCGCGCCTCGGAGCGGCGGCGCTGCTCGTCGTCGTCGCTCTCCTCGCCGGGGCCTGTGGCTCGTCGTCGGGTTCCGCCGATGACGCCGGACCACTCACCGTGTACTCCGGTCGGAGCGAGTCGCTCGTGGCCCCGTTGTTCGAGATGTTCACCGCCGAGACCGGCATCGCCGTGCAGGCTCGCTACGGGGACAGCGGCGAACTGGGTGCACAGCTCATCACCGAGGGCGGTGCGTCACCCGCCGACGTGTTCTTCTCGCAGGACGCCGGCGCGCTGGGAGCGGTGTCGGCCGCCGGACGTTTCGCCACGTTGCCGGCCTCGATCCTCGATCAGGTACCCCCTTCCTTGCGAGCCGACAACGGCACGTGGGTCGGCGTGTCGGGACGGGTGCGAGTCATCGCCTACGACAACGTCAAGGTCACGAACCCGCCGACATCGATCGATGCCCTGCTCGACCCCAAGTGGAAGGGGCAGATCGGCTTCGCGCCGACCAACGCGTCATGGCAGTCGTTCGTCACCGGACTGCGGGTGCTCCGAGGCGAGGACGGCGCCGAGAAGTGGCTGCGCGCCTTCGCCGCCAACCAACCCAAGGCCTACGAGAAGAACGGCGCCGTGCTCGACGGCATCGCCAAGGGAGAGGTGCAACTCGGTCTCGTCAATCACTACTACCTGCAGGAACGCATCACGGCGAAGGGCGCCGAGAATGTGAAGATCTCCAACCAGTACCTGTCCAACGGAGACCCGGGCGGCCTCGTGAACGTGGCCGGTGTCGGCATCCTCACCTCCTCGAAGCACCGGACGAGCGCGCAGAAGTTCGTGGAGTTCCTCCTCGGTCCTGTTGCGCAGCAGTACTTCGCCGACCGGACCTTCGAATTCGCTCTGGTGGGCGGCATCACTCCGGCTGATCCGTCCCAGCCCACGCTGGCGTCGCTCGGAGCCCCGGCCATCGATCTCTCCGATCTGGCATCGTTGGCGCAGACGCAGGAGTTGCTGCAGAAGGTCGGTCTGCTGACGAAGTGATGACGGATGGAACGGTGGTTCCGGGGCGTTTGTCGACCATGCGTCGACTCGCACCAGGAACGCTCAGGGTCGCTCCTGTCGTGGTGGTGATCGCCGTGGTGGCGGCGGTCATCGCCGCGCTCCCGTTGGTGTACCTCGTGGTCCAGGCCTCGTCGCGAGGGATCGACAACCTCGTCGACGAGATCTGGCAGCGAAGGACGCTCGACCTCACGCTGCGGTCCTTGGCCCTCGCATCGATGGTCACCGTGTGCAGCCTCGGCCTCGGCATCGGCGGAGCGTTCGCCGTGGTCCGCACCCACGTGCCCCTGCGACGTGTCCTCACCGTCCTGCTCGTCCTGCCCCTGGCCATGCCGTCCTACGTTGCGGCCTATGCGTGGATCTCGTGGATCCCCGCTCTGGCCGGGTTCTGGGGTGCGGTGTTGGTGATCACCTCGATCTCGTTCCCGTTCGTGTTGCTGCCCGTGGCGGCGTCGCTCCGGCGACTCGATTCCCGCCAGGAGGAGGTCGCTCGTTCGTTGGGACTCACCCCGGCCCGGGTGACCGTGCGGCTCACCCTTCGTCACATCCGACCGGCAGCCACGGCCGGGGGCCTCATGGTCGGGCTCTACGCGCTGTCGGACTTCGGCGCCGTCGCCACCATGCGGTTCGAGAGTTTCACCTGGGTCATCTTCGGCGCCTATCGCGCCGGGTTCAATCCGACCCGCGCCGCCGTTCTCTCCCTCGTACTCGTGGTCATCTCCGTCGTCCTCGTGTGGTCGGAGTTGTACGTGCGCGGAGACGGACGGGCGGCGAAGGTCGGTGGCGGGGTCACCCAGCCACCACCGCGACTCGATCTCGGTCGGGGACGGGTCCCGGTCACAGGTGTACTCCTCGCCGTCGTCGCCGTGACACTGGTGATCCCGGCCGTCCTCGTCGTCCGTTGGTTCGTCGAAGCCACGGGGTCGGGTGTCGAGTGGGGTGAGCTCGCTTCCGCCACCGCCCAGACGATCCTCGTCGCCGTCCTCGCCACCATCGCCGTCATCGTCCTGGCCGTGCCCACCGGCGTCCTCGCCGCCCGGGTGTCGACTCGCTGGGCCCGCGCCACCGAACGCACCGTGTTCGTGATCCACGCCCTGCCGGGCGTCGTGATCGGCCTCTCGGTCGTCTATCTCGGCATCCGGCTGGTACCGTCGATGTACCAACGAATGCCCATGCTCGTCTTCGCCTACGTCGTGCTGTTCACCTCGTTGGCGGTGGGATCGGTGCGATCGGCGGTGGAGTTGTCACCCACGGCGATCGAGGACTCGGCCCGCTCCCTCGGGCTCTCGCGCTTCGCCACCTTGCGGAGGGTGATGCTGCCGCTGGCCCGGCCCGGCATCACCGCCGGGGCGGCGCTGGTGTTCCTCACGGTGATGAAGGAGCTCCCGGCCACGATCCTGCTCCGGCCGACCGGGATGGAGACACTCGCCACCGAGTTATGGACCCGCACCAGCGTCGCCGACTACGCCGCAGCCTCGCCGTACGCTCTGGTGCTCGTGCTCGTCGCTGCGGTACCGGCGGCGTTGCTCACGCTCTCCCGGGAGACGCAGTGAACCCCACGCTCGAGGTCGATGCCATCTCGAAGTCGTTCGACGGCGCTCTGGTCGTCGATCGGGTGTCCTTCTCGGTCATGCCGGGCCAGATCGCCGTCATCGTCGGACCCTCGGGGAGCGGGAAGACCACAGTCCTGCGCTGCATCGCCGGATTCGAGCGTCCCGATGCCGGTTCGGTCCTGATCGAGGGGCGGATCGCATCGGGTTCGTCGACGTTCGTCTCCCCTGAGCGTCGCCATGTCGGCTACGTGCCCCAGGAGGGGGCGCTCTTCCCCCATCTCGACGTGGCCGGGAACGTCGGCTTCGGTCTCGGTCGCACCGCTGAGCGGTCGGCTCGTATCGAGGAGTGCCTGACGATGGTCGGGATGGGTGGATTCGCCCGTCGCCGCGTCGATGAACTCTCCGGCGGACAGCAGCAGCGGGTCGCCCTGGCTCGAGCCATGGCGCCACGTCCGCGCATCATCCTCATGGACGAGCCCTTCTCGGCTCTCGATGCCGCCCTTCGGCCGGAGATCTGCGCCGATGTCGTCTCGGCGCTGCGCGCTGACGCGGCCACTGCCGTGATCGTCACCCACGACCGCGACGAGGCCCTCGCGGTGGCCGATCTCATCGCCGTGATGATGGATGGTGCCGTCATCCAGTGCGACGATCCGGTCTCGCTCCATCGCCATCCGGCATCCGGTGCCGTCGCCGCCTTCCTCGGTGACGTGCATGTCGAGGCGGGTGTCGCTGAGGGCGGCGTCGTCACCACCTCGTCGGGGACGTTCGCTGCCGGTCCGGGCGATCCGTCGGGTGAGGTCGAGGTGCTCGTCCGCAGCCCTCGGATCCGGGTGTTCCCCGGACGCCGCTGAGCAACCGGTCGACTCGTCAGCGGGTAACGGCGGTCGTCGAGTCCGTGGCGTCGGGCGTCAGGTCGATCACGACCTTGCCCCGGTCGGTGATCGTCACCGGATAACTCGGCTGACCGGCGCCATCGGCGGCCACCACCGTGCCGTCACAGGGATCACGGAAGTTCGACTCGGCCGGCCGCCACTCCAACGTGCAGTTGCGGGACTGGCCCACCCGACGGGCGTCGAAGGCGAACCAACCGGATTCGATGTCGTCCCCGATGTGCTGCAGGTAGATGTCTCGGTTGCCGCTGGATACGTCGGAGAACAGCAGGGGTCCGCCGTCGCGGATGTTCTCCGCCCGGGAGGCGGCGCCACCGGCGTCGTAGGTGTCGGAACCCAACTGCACCTCGATCGTGCCCGACTCGGTGAGCGAGGGGATGGCGACCACGAACAGGCCCAGGACCAGGATGATCCCCACGGCGACACCGGCCACGGCCAGCACGACGGAGCGGGAGGTCCGTCGGCGGGACTCCTGAACGGGCATGGTCGCAGTATGGCCCGGTCGGCGCCGATTCCCGATCGCGCCACGGTGGTTGGGTCCGAGGCCCGGCGAGTGGCTACGTTGTCCCGCCGTGGATCTACTCGAATATCAAGGCAAACAATTCTTCGCCACCTTCGGCATCCCGGTCTCCGACGGCCGGGCGGTGCTCTCCGTCGACGAGGCCGTGGCCGCCGCCGACGCCGTGGGATATCCGGTGGTGGTCAAGGCCCAGGTGCATGCTGGTGGCCGCGGCAAGGCGGGGGGCGTCAAGCTCGCCACCAACGCCGACGAGGTGCGCGAGCACGCCGGCAACATCCTCGGACTCGACATCAAGGGACACATCACCCGGATCCTGTGGATCGAGCATGCCTCGGACATCGCCGAGGAGTACTACGCCTCGTTCACCCTCGACCGTTCGGCCAAGAAGCACCTCGGCATGCTGTCGGCCGAGGGCGGGGTGGAGATCGAGCAGGTGGCCGTCGACAACCCCGATGCCATCGCCAAGATCTGGATCGATCCGGTCGACGGACTCTCCGAGGCCCGGTGCCGCGAGTGGGTCGTGGCCGCCAAGTTGAACCCGGCCGTCACCGACGGCGCCGTCGAACTGCTGCGCAAGCTCTACACCGCCTACACCGAGGGCGATGCCGATCTGGCCGAGATCAACCCGCTCATCGTGAAGACCGATGGCAACGTGCATGCGCTCGACGCCAAGGTCACTCTCGACAACAACGCTGACTTCCGTCATGAGTGGGCCGAGTACGAGATCACCCAGGTGCGCGACGAGCGCGAGGAGGCGGCACACACCAAGGGTCTCCAGTACGTCGGACTCGACGGCACGGTGGGCGTCATCGCCAACGGTGCCGGTCTGGCCATGAGCACCCTCGACGTCGTCAATCAGGCCGGCGGCAAGCCGGCCAACTTCCTCGACATCGGCGGCGGGGCCAACGCCGAGGTGATGGCCGGTGCGCTGCAGGTGATCAACGACGACCCCAACGTGAAGTCGATCTTCATCAACATCTTCGGTGGCATCACCCGCGGCGAAGAAGTGGCCAAGGGCATCATCGGCGCCCTGGAGATGGTCGACATCTCGGCGCCGATCGTCATCCGGCTCGACGGCACCAACGCCGAGGAGGGACGGGCGCTACTCGCCCCGCACCTCTCCGACAAGCTCCAGAGCAAGCCCACCATGCTCGAGGCCGCGGCGACTGCCGTCGAACTCGCCAAGAAGAACTGAGGACGACGTGAGCATCTTCGTCGACGAGAACACCAAGGTCGTCTACCAGGGCCTCACCGGATCCCAAGGACGCTTCTACGGACTGCGCAATCGTGACTACGGCACCAACGTGGTCGGTGGCACCAACCCCAAGAAGGCCGGGACCGACGTGGACGGCATCCCGATCTTCGCCTCGGTGGGCGACGCAGTGGCCGCCACCGGCGCCAATGCCTCGTGCATCTTCATCCCCGCACCCGGTGTGCGTGACGCGGTGATGGAGGCGGCCGAGGGCGGCGTCGAATTCATCGTGTGCATCACCGAGGGCGTACCGGCCCACGACGAGGCGTGGTTCTTCAACAAGCTGCAGCGTGATTTCCCGAACGTGCGCCTGCTGGGTCCGAACTGTCCCGGCATCATCAGCCCGGGGAAGTGCAACATCGGCATCACCGCTGGCGAGATCGCCAAGCCCGGTGGTCCGGTGGGCATCGTGAGCCGCTCCGGGACCCTCACCTACCAGGCGCTCTACGAGTTGAAGCTCCAGGACATCGGTGTGACCACGTGCGTGGGCATCGGTGGCGATCCGGTGCCGGGCACCTCGTTCATCGACTGCCTCGCCGCCTTCGAAGCCGATCCCGACACCAAGGCCGTGATGATGATCGGTGAGATCGGTGGGTCGGCCGAGGAGGAGGCCGCCGAGTTCATCGCCACCAAGATGACCAAGCCGGTCGTCTCCTACGTGGCCGGTGTGACCGCGCCTCCGGGGAAGAAGATGGGCCATGCCGGCGCCATCGTCTCGGGTGGCAAGGGCACTGCTGCGGCGAAGATGGAGGCCCTCGAGGCCGCCGGTGTGCGGGTGGGCAAGAACCCCACCGAGGCCGGCGAGCTGATGGTGCAGGTCGTCCGCGAGCACGGCTGGGCCTGACCCGGCGCTACCCGGCGCCACCCAACGCCTCGTCGGTACTGTCGGGGCATGCACGATCTGGTCATTCGCAGAGGACTCGTCGTCGACGGGACCGGGGCCGAGCCGAGCCCCGCTGACGTCGCCATCGACGGCGACACCATCGTGGCCATCGGTGACGACGTCGGCGCCGGCGCGCGCACGCTCGAGGCCGACGGCCGGCTCGTCACGCCCGGCTTCATCGACGTGCACACGCATCTCGACGCGCAGTTCGGGTGGGACCCGTTGGGCACGTCGACGTGTTGGCACGGTGTCACCTCGGTGGTGCTGGGCAACTGCGGGATGACCTTCGCCCCGGTGCGTCCGGGTGACGCCGGCTTCCTGGCCTCGGCCATGGAATCGGTGGAGGACATCCCCGCCCGGTCGATCCTCGAGGGACTGCCGTGGACGTGGACGACGCACGGCGACTTCCTGCGCTGGCTCGATGCCACGCCCACCGGTCTGAACCACGGCGGCTTCGTGGGGCACGGCGCAGTGCGCTACTACGCCATGGGCGATCGCTCGCTCGATGCCGACGCCGTTCCCACCGATGACGAACTGGCGCTGATGGTGGACCTCGTCGACGAGGCGATGCATGCCGGTGCGGTGGGGTTCTCCACCTCGCGCACCGGTCGACACGTCGCTGCCGACGGTCGCAACGTGCCCGGCACCTGGGCCACCGAACGGGAACTGGTGGCGCTGGCTTCGGTGCTGCGCACTCATGGCCGAGGTGTGTTGGGGTGCGCGCCGCGCTTCGACGGTGAGGGACCAGGCACTGATCGGGCCGAGAGCGAGGTGGCGATCATGGCGGCCATGAGTCGCGCCGCCGGCCGACCGTTCACCTTCAACCTCACCAATGTGCTGAGCGCCCCGAACCAGTGGCGCGAGGTGCTCGACTTCGTCTCGCTCGCCAATGCCGACGGCGCCGACCTGCGCCCGCAGACGACGTCGCGCAGCATCGGGGTGATCTTCTCGCTCGGTCATCACACGCCGTTCGGTCACCTGCCGGGTTGGGATGTGCTGAACGGTCTGTCGCTCGAGGAACGCGTGGCGCGGTTACGCGATCCAGAGGTGCGAGCCCGGCTGATCGCCGCTGGTGACGGAACACGCGGTCTCGAGTCGTGTCGCGAGTTCTACGTGCTCACACCCGAGCGCGGCGCCCGCTACGACTGTCGACCGGAGGACAGTCTTGCGGCGTACGCCGAGCGGGCGGGAACCACAGCCGTGGAGGCCTATCTCGATCTGGTCGATGCCACCGACGGCGCCGTCATCCTCAACTGGCCGATCCTCAACCAGGACTTCCCGGCCATCGCCGAGATGCTCACCGATCCGCGCATGATGCTGGGCCTGGCCGACTCGGGCGCCCATGTGGGACAGATCCTCGACGCCAGTCAGCCCACGTTCTTCCTCTCCTACTGGGTGCGTGAACGTGGGCTCATGTCGGTGGGCGAGGGCGTCCACCAGCTCACCGGTCGCGCGGCGGCCCTGTTCGGACTGGCCGACCGCGGTGTGCTGCGTCCCGGTGCCCGGGCCGATGTGAACGTGCTCGATCTCGACGGACTGTTCCTGCCCCTGCCCACGTTCACCCACGACTTCCCGGCCGGTGCCGGTCGCTTCGTGCAACGGGCCGAGGGCTACGCGTGGACGTTGGTCAATGGTGAGGTGTTCATGGCCGACGGTGCGCACACCGGTGCCATGCCCGGAAGGTCGCTGACGGCCCCCTGCTAGGTTCGGCCGTCATGCGACTGGCCGTGCTCGCGTCGGGGAGTGGAACCATCCTCGATGCCATCTGCGCCGCCGGCGTGTCGGTGACGGTGGTGGTCGTCGACCGGGCCTGCGGGGCCGAGGAGGTCGCCGCCCGGTGTGGGGTCCCGTGCGAGCGACTCGAACGGCGCAGCTTCGGTGCCGACTTCGATCGTGACGGCTACACCGCCGAGTTGGTCGGGGTCTTGGCCGGATGGGACATCGATCTCGTGGCCATGGCCGGATTCGGCACCATCCTCGGTCGGGCCGTGTTCGACGCCCATCCGGGACGCGTGCTCAACACCCATCCGGCGCTGCTGCCGTCGTTCCCCGGATGGCACGGCGTGGCCGACGCGCTGGCCCACGGCGTCAAGGTCACGGGTTGCACCGTGCACATCGCCACCGAGGAGGTCGACGCCGGCCCGATCCTCGCTCAGGAGGCAGTGACCGTGGCGCCCGACGACACGGTGGAGTCATTGCACGAACGCATCAAGGAAGTGGAGCGGCGGATCTACGTCCGCACCATCGCCGACATCATGGAAAGGGGGAGCGTCCAGTGAGGGCACTCCTGTCCGTGTACGACAAGACCGGCATCGTGGAACTCGCTGGCGAGCTCCACGGTCTCGGGTGGGACCTGATCTCCAGCGGCGGCACGGCCCGCGCCATCGCCGAGGCCGGGATCCCCCTCACCGACGTGGCCGATCTCACCGGGGTCCCGGCCATCCTCGGTCACCGGGTCGTCACCCTGCACCCCAAGGTGCACGGTGGCATCCTCGCCGACCCGACGAACGCCGAGCATCGCGCCGACATGGAGGCCTACGGCATCGACGCCATCGATCTCGTCGTGGCCAACCTCTATCCGTTCTCGGCCGATCCGTCGATCGAACTGATCGACATCGGTGGACCGGCGATGGTGCGCGCCGCGGCCAAGAACCACGCGCACGTTGGCATCGTCACCGATCCGTCGCGCTATGCCGAGGTCGTCAGCGAACTACGGGCGAACGGCTCGCTCTCGACGGCCACCCGCACGAGGTTGGCCCGTGATGCGTTCGCCCACACTGCGGCCTACGACGCCGAGATCCTCGCGTGGTTCGACTCGTCGGAGACCAGTGACGCGCCGGACGAGCTTCCGGCCACGCTGACGATCGAACTGCGACGCGAACAGGTGCTGCGCTATGGCGAGAACCCGCATCAGGTGGGCGCCCGGTACGCCACGGTGGGGGAGCGCGGCTGGTGGGACGGCGCCCGCCAACTCGGGGGCAAGGAGATGTCGTACCTGAACGTGTACGACACCGAGGCGGCCTGGCAACTGGTGCATGCGATCGGCGACCGACCCGCGGCGGTGGTCATCAAGCACGCCAACCCGTGTGGTGTGGCCGTGGCCGACGACCTCCTCGTCGCCTACACGCGGGCCCACGAGTGCGATCCGGTCAGTGCGTTCGGCGGCATCATCGCCCTGAACCGCCCGGTGACGAAGGCCGTGGCCGAGGCCGTCGCCCCGGTGTTCACCGAAGTGGTGGTGGCACCGGCGTTCGACGCCGACGCGCTCGAGATGCTCCAGGCCAAGAAGAACCTGCGCATCCTCCTGGCTTTGGCCCCGAGCACACCCGAACTCTCGCTGCGACCCATCGACGGTGGCTACCTCGTGCAGACGGCCGATCCGGTGGGCATCGATCGCTCGACGTGGTCGGTGGCCACCGAACGGGCGCCGACCGAGTCCGAATGGGTCGACCTCGTGCTGGCCTGGCAGATCGTGGCCAAGGTGACGTCCAATGCCATCGTGCTGGTGAAGGACGGTCAGGCCGTGGGCATCGGGTGTGGCCAGCAGAATCGACGCGATGCCGGACATCTCGCCGCCGTGAAGGCCGATGTTCGGGCCCGGGGCGGCGCCTACGCGTCGGACGCCTTCTTCCCCTT
>JBJTGD010000353.1:0-4772 GCA_046093735.1 Acidimicrobiia bacterium
GATCGGGTCACGGCTAAGTTGGCATGGTGATCCGCGCCACGCTCCGTGTGGTCGAGCCACTCATGGCGCGTCCCCGTTCGTCAATCGCCCGGCTGGCGGCCCTGGCCTTCCTGTCGGGTCTGGCCGATGCCGTGCTCGTCATCCTCGTCGTGCGGATGGCGCTGGAAGCCGCCGACGTCAACGTCAATCCGGTGCGCATCCCCGTGCTCGGATCCACCCTCGCCGAGGGACCGACGATCGCACTCACCTTCGCTCTCGCCGTCGGCGCTGCCGTGCTCCACTTCCTCACCACCCGTGTGGCCGCCGCTGTGGCGGCCGAGGTGCTCGCCGGCGCCCGCCGACGTGCCTACCGGGCCCATGTCGACGCCCGGTGGTCTGGGCAGCAGGGGGAGCGCCAGGGCTCGCTGCAGGAGACGATCACTCTGGCCAACGCCGTGGCCGACGGCGCCCAGGCCCTGTCCGATCTGCTCACTTACTCGATGATGGTGGTCACCATCCTCGTCGTCGCCTTCACCATCAGTGCCGAATCGGTCGTGGTGATCGCCGTGCTCGCTGGTGCTCTCACCCTCCTCCTGCGGCCGCTCGGGAAGAGGGTCCGGCGCCAGTCCCGGGGATCGGTGGAGTCGTCCATCGGCCTCTCCGAGACGCTGGCCGAGATCACCTCGGTGTCGCGTGAACTGCGTGCCTTCGGAGTGTTCGATTCGGTCACCGGTCGTCTCGACGAACTCAATGACGACTCGGCGGAGACCTTCCGCCGATCTCGTTTCCTCACCCGGTACGTGTGGTTGCTCCACAGCGACATCGTGGTCGCCCTCCTCGTGGTGGCCGTCAGCGTCATCTACGGGAGTCGCACCTCGCAGTTCGTCGGCATCTCCACGGTGGCGCTGCTGGTGGCCCGGGCGCTGACGTCGGCCAGCCAACTCCAGCAGGCGCGCAGTCGAGTGGATCAGCTCGGTCCGCTCGTCGATCTGTTCGAACAGCGAGTGACCGCCCTCGAGGACGAGCACATCGAATTCGGCAGCACCGAACTGCGAGAGATCGCAACGATCCAACTCGACCATGTCTCCCACGAGTACCGACCAGGCGTCACGGTGCTCGATGGCATCACGTTGTCGCTCGGCGCCAGAGAGACGGTGGGCCTCATCGGTCCGTCGGGCGCAGGCAAGACCACCCTCATCGAGATCATTGCCCGTTTGCGAGTGCCGACTGCCGGATCGGTCACGGTGGACGGGCAGTCGATCGACGAGTTCACCGAGTCCAGTTGGGCACGACGTGTGGCGTTGGTGCCGCAGGAGTCGCATCTCATCGAGGGTTCGGTGCGCGACAACATCAGGTTCCATCGTCATTGGATCGACGACGACTCGTTGCGCACTGCGGCGGCACGCGCCCACGTGCTCGACGAGATCGAGCGGCTGCCCGACGGGTTCGACACGATCCTCGGGCCGCGTGGCGTCGGTGTGTCGGTCGGTCAGAAGCAGCGCCTCGCCATCGCCCGGGCACTCGCCGGTGGTCCTTCGCTGCTCGTGCTGGACGAACCGACCAGCGCGCTCGATCCCCGCTCGGAGCGCATGTTGCGACTCACCCTGGCTGAGTTGCGCGGATCGATGGCCGTGGTCATGGTCACGCACCGGATGTCGACGGTGGATGCCTGCGACCGACTGATCGTGGTCGATGCCGGCTGCATCGTGGCCGACGGTCCCGTGGACCGGATCATGGGCGACGAGCGGCTCCATGACCTCACGAGGGCCACCTTGCTCGACGGTGGTGACGCCGAGTCGTCTGACGCACCGGTGGCCGGCGCCGACCGCAGGTGAGCGAGACAGCCGATTTGTCGGCCGCGGTTCCGTCGGCACCCACCGTGGCGGTGGTGGTGCCCGCCCAACGGGCCGGAGCACTCCTCGCCCGGCAGCTCGACGCGCTGTCGTCGCAGGTCGCTGCCCCGCCGTTCACCACCGTGGTCGTCCTCGACATCGACGATCCGGGCGCCACGCTCGTCGAGTCCTACCGGGATCGACTGCGGTTGCTCACGGTGGTGGTGCCGAGGCGCGGTGCGGCGGCGGCCCGCAACGCCGGTGTGGCTGCGTGTGACGGATCGGTGCTGCTGTTCTGTGACGCCGATGACGTCGTCGGCCCCGGCTGGGTGCGGGCGATGGCGGTCGAGGTGCAGCACACCGGGTTGTGCGGTTCGCTCATGCGTGTGGAATGGGAGGTCTGCCCACGCTGGGCGAGACCGTTCTACGAACCGGACGACTCGTCTTCGGTGGAGGAGTTCCACGGAGTGGTGTCCTTCGTCGTCAGTGCCTCTCTGGGCATCGATCGTGCGTTGTTCGATGCCGTGGGCGGCTTCGACGAGTCGTTCCCGGGAGCCGGTGGCGAGGAGGTCGATCTCTGTCTGAGGTTGGCGGCGATCCGAGGTTCGGGGTCGGTCATCGGTGCCGTGGTCGACGAGACGGCCCTTGTGCTCTATCGGCCCCGATCGACCTTCCGTTCGATCGCCCGCCAGCGAGCGGGCTATTCGCGCGGCACGGTGCGACTCATGGCACGACACCGCATCGGGGAATACGGCACCTTGGCCTCCATCGAGCGACGCCGACTGTTGCGGATGGCCCGCTCACCGCGACGGCTCGCCGTGTTGATCTGGTCGTTCATCGCCCTGCGGGGCGAGATGCGTCGCCAGCGCCGCAGCCCGGGCGCAACGACCGCCGAATGACCATCGGCGCTGCCGGGAAGGGCTGACTCAGGCGTCGACGTGGATGCGGTCGGCGTCACGGCGCCGAGTGCGCACCAGCGCCACGAACGCTGCACCGACGGCGAGCAGACCCACACCCACTCGCACCAGCCACGGCGTCGATGAGGTTCCCGTGTAGGGGAGACCGCCACCACCACCGCCACCGCCGGAGCAATTGGTGGCGACCCGGAAGGTCGTGGACAGGTTGTTGGTCCCGTCGGACGCCGTGAGTTGGTAGGTACCGGTCGCGTTCGGCGCAGTGAGACCGAAGGAGAACGTCCCCGAGGGAGACACGACGACCGTGCCCAGCACGTTCCCGCCGAGTGAGATCTCGGCCACGGCCCCGGGTACGAACCCCGAGCCATTGAGCGTCATCGCCTCCGAGGGCGCAGCACAGGGCTTCGTCTCGATGGCCGGGGGCGTGTAGGTGAGTGCTCCAGCGGTTGTGGCCGACAGGGCCGACACGGCGACGGCCACGAGTAGCGCAACCGTCCCGAACAACGCTCGAGCCCGACGGCGAAGGGGGATCACGAGATCAAACTACCGGTGGGAGCGGTGGGTGGCAATGAGTCGGGGAGCGACCGACGCTGCGCTCGGGATTGCGCGGGTTCGACATCGCCAAGTGGAGTCGTCATTGGCGGATGGCAACAGGGATGTCGAACCGCTCGGTGGCGGTCAGGGGCCCGTCGAAGACGGTTGCTGGTTCCGCGCCGGCGACGGTGATGCGAAGGCGGTCGGCCACGGCCAACGACGGTGGCAACACGTCGAGTCGATACTCCGGGCCGCGTGCGATCGCGCCCTGCAACGTCCACACCACCTCCACCGATCCGCCCGGCGGGATGTCGACGGGCACCGAGATCACCCGGCCGCCGAACTCGCCCTGCACCTGCGCCCCGGCCGGTCGTCCACCCACGGTCACGGCGTCCACATCGAGCGGGGTGTAGAGCGCCAGCAGGTTCCGGTTCGTGCCCGGCGGCGCCAGCAGCCCACTTCCGATGATGTACGGCGGCAGGCCGCGAGATGGCGCCGCATTCGTGACGGTGGCGCGCACCTCGGAGCGCACCTCCCCGGAACCCGGATCGAAGTCCACCGTCACCGACACGTCGCGACTCATGAACACGTCGATCTTGGTGGGAAGCATGTTGGCCGAGCGCAACGAGAGGTAATCGGCACCTGGTCGTGTGCGCCAGGCGCCATCGAGACCGATGTCGGTGAGGAACGCGGACTCGGCCGCGGAGCCGAACGAGGCCACGCGCAGATGGCCACCGGCGACGACGGGTCCGAGCACCGATCCCAGACGACCGAGTCCGGGCAACGGACGGTCGATGAGCGCAGTGAACACGGCGCCGGTGACATCGCTGAGCGCATCGATCCGTTGCTCGTTGTCTCGGCTGAAGCGCACGTACTGCTCCACGAGCAGGTACTCGACGACGGTGGTCGAATCGAGGTCGCGACCGAGTGACGGAATGCGTACCGGACCGATGAGTTCGAGCAGCGCGGCCAGTGCGATCGGATCGGCGTACACCACGCCGTCCACCGGACCGATGTCGGGATTGAGCGCAGCGATCTGTCCGGCCACATCGGCGTCGTCGGGCCACGACGGACTGGCCGAGAGGTTTCCGGGGAAGATCCCGACTCGCATCGCGCCGTAGCGCGTCTCCCAATCGGGTGGGAGATCGAGGTCACCGGCGCGAGATCTCGGTGACGCGAGGTCGCGGGTGGAGCGCGACGGATCGACCGACACGGCGCCGCCCTGCGCGGTCATCACACCGAACGAGCCCACGAAGCCACCGCCGTTGCGACTCTCCCCGGGGGTGGCGAGCGCCAACAGGTACCGGCGGGGTCCGTTGCCGCCGAGCAGGTCGGGCGCCACGGCCAGTCCCGACGCCGCCAACTGCGCCTGCTGTTCGACCTCAGCGATCTCCCGGTCCAATGCATCGAGGCGAGTCGTGACCGCGCCGACGAGCCACGGTGATCGCACCGAGTCGATGACGTCGAGTGCCGCGCTCGTCGCGTTCGCAGCATCGGTCGCCGGCGCCAACAT
>JBJTGD010000354.1:0-3005 GCA_046093735.1 Acidimicrobiia bacterium
CGCTGAAGTAGGCGGCGATGATGGCCTCCCGCTCGGGCGGGGCCAGTCGGTCGAGCGCGCCGCCGTGGCCGATCCCGGCATCGCCGAGGAGATGCGCCTTCACCAACTGGTGGTCGATTCCCTGGCCGATGCGGTGGACACCCCGCCGCCACCCGGATTGTGGGATGCCATCCGCTCGTCGATCGACGAGATCGACGACACCGACGACACCGACAGCGGCGCCGTGGATCTCTCCGCTTCCGGCCGGACGTGGCGACGTCCCGAACGACGGGTCCTGCTGTCGGCTGCGGCCATCGTGGCCGTGGTGGCCATCGCCGGTGCCACCGTGTTCGGCCTCGCCCGCTCCGATGCACCCACCGACTCGATCGCAGCGATGACGGCCATGGCCAACGACGCCGCCCGCCAACCCGGCTCGCGGACGGGCGTGCTCACCGATCCCGACAACACGATGTCGGTGAAGGTCGTGGTCGACGCCGAGGGTCACGGGTTCGTGATGACCGATCCGCTGCCCGAACTGCCCGCCGACGAGACGTATCAGTTGTGGTCGGCGACCGACGGCGAGATGGTGTCGCTGGGCATGCTGGGTTCGAACCCCCGGATGTCGCTGGTGTCGATCGATGCCGCCGTGACCGAACTGGCCATCACCCGGGAACCCGCCCGCGGCAGCGTGGCGCCGACCTCGGGGCCCATGGCCACCGGCCGACTCGTCTGAGCGCACTCGGACCGGGTCCTGCCCCGATCGGGTAATCTCGGGGAATCCGGTCGTCCGGCCATCCACTCCTCGTCGCAGCGTCGGAGTGGAGGTGCAGCATCCCTTCCCCCGAATCCCCCCAAGGAGCATCCTCATGCGTCGTACCCTCACACTGGTCGGCGGCCTCGCCGTCGCCGCCGCCCTCACCCTCGGCACCGTGGCCTGCAGCAGCGACTCGAAGTCGAGCTCGAGCGACACCACGGCCAAGTCCTCCACCACCATCGCCGCCAAGAACCTGGTCGAGATCGCGTCGGGCAACGCCGACTTCTCGACGCTCGTGGGTGCGGTCAAGACCGCCGGTCTGGTCGACACCCTGTCGGGCAAGGGACCGTTCACCATCTTCGCCCCGACCAACGAGGCATTCGCCAAGCTGCCCGCCGGCACGCTGGCCTCGCTGACGCCGGAGCAGTTGAAGTCGATCCTCACCTACCACGTGGTGGCCGGTGAGGTGTTGGCCAAGGACGTGAAGCCGGGCAAGGTCAAGACCGTCAACGGTGCCGAGTTCACCGTGAACGTGAAGGACGGCAAGGTCTCGATCACCGACGCCAAGGGCAACACCGTGAATGTCGTGAAGACCGACATCGTCGGCAGCAATGGCGCGATCCACGCGATCGACGGCGTGCTCCTTCCCTGACGTCGGCCCGATGATGTCGGCGAGGCCCGGGGTCGGTGACCCCGGGCCTCGCCGCGTGCGGGCCCCCCATTCGTCCCCGGCACACGACCGATAGCGTGACCGCAGGCCGGGTTCGGAGGATGAGGTGCTGAAGCGTGTGATCGACACCGCTGAACGAGCACGATTCAGCGATCGGACGCTGGAGGCGGCTATGGGGCTGCTGTGTCGTCGTCGCCGCACCACGGCCCGTCGGGCGAGACGCAACGGCGAGCAGGCCGCCTTCCTTGCCGCCTGTCGCGAGGGCCCGGTGGCCATCGCCACCGACCGGGCCAACGAACAGCACTACGAACTCCCTCCCGAGTACTTCCACCTCGTGCTGGGGCCGCAACGCAAGTACTCCAGTGCGTTCTACCCGACGGGCACCGAGGGTCTGGCCGAGGCCGAGGAGGCGATGCTGGCCCTCACTGCCGACCGGGCCGGCATCACCGACGGCATGCGCGTGCTCGATCTCGGTTGCGGTTGGGGATCACTGTCACTGTGGATCGCCCGTCGATTCCCCCACTGCTCGGTGACGGCCGTCTCCAACTCGAACGCCCAACGTCTCGACATCGAGGCCCGTTGTGCCGACGAGGGCCTCACCAACGTGGAAGTCGTCACCGCCGACATCAACGACTTCGTGCCCACCGGTCACTTCGACCGGATCGTCAGCGTCGAGATGATGGAGCACGTCCGCAACCACGCGCTCCTGCTGGAGCGCATCTCGACCTGGTTGGAACCGGACGGTCGCCTCTTCGTCCACATCTTCGTCAACCGCGACTCGTGCTATCCGTTCGAGACCCGCAGCGAGGCCGACTGGATGACGACGTACTTCTTCACCGGCGGCACCATGCCCTCCTGGGATCTGCTCTGCGAGCTCGACGTCATGGATCTCGTCGATCGATGGAAGGTGAACGGCTCGCACTACGGCCGCACATTGCGTCACTGGTTGGAGCGTCACGATGACCGACGTGCCGAGGTCATGACCGTGATGAACCGCACCTATGGCGCCGACGGTCCGATCTGGTTCCAACGGTGGCGGATGTTCTTCCTCGCCTGCGCCACATTGTTCGAGTTCGACCGCGGCGACGAGTGGTTCGTGGCCCACTACCTGTTCGCTCCTCGGCGCTGAAGCTGCGACTCAGAGATCGCGGGGGCGATCGGCGATGACGCTGGTCGCCTCGAGTGCCGCAATCTCCTCGGGGGTGAAGCCCGCCTCGCCCAGCACCTCGGCGTTGTGCTGACCGAAGGTCGGAGCCGGTCGCGTGATCCACGACCCGATCCCGGGCTGGCGGTAGGGCTGCCCGGGGATCTCGATCGGCCCGAGTACGGGGTGCTCGACCGTCTCGAACACACCGCGCCCGACGTACTGGGGATGTCGCCGCAACACCCGCGGATCCCGACACGATCCGGCGGGAACACCGACGGCCACCAGTTCGTCGGTGGCGGCCTCGGCGGGTCGCGACGCCGCCCACCCCGCGAGCAGTGCGTCGAGTTCGTCGTGGGCGGCGACCCGATCACCATGGGTGGCGAAGCGCGGATCGGCGGCCAGTTCGTCACCGCCGATCACTGCAGCCAGCGACCGCCACTGGGTGTCGTCGACGA
>JBJTGD010000355.1:0-2656 GCA_046093735.1 Acidimicrobiia bacterium
CCGGTGGTGGCGTTCCTGCTCTCCGATGCCAGTCGCTACGTCACCGGGCAGACGGTCTCGGTCGACGGCGGCGGCATCCTGCGCCCCTGAGCGATCAGGTCCGGAACCGCCAGGCCAGGTGTCGACGGCGAGCGGCGAGCACCTCGGCCCGCTCGCCCGGCGCCACCCGCACGGTGTCGGCCGGGAGGTGGGCCCAGACCTCATCGACGCCGACGAGGGTCGCCTGCGGGTCGGGTGCAGCATCGGACGCCGGCCAGAACCAGCGCAGCGTGCACAGACCCCGCTGGCGCCCGCCGGCATCGAGCCAGTTGTCGACGCCGGGATCACGGTGCGACACCACGAACCGCAGTCGCCCGTCGTCGGACACCCGCGTCTGGCGATCGTTGAGGCTGGTGATGCGCTCCACCGGATCGGCCAGTTCGAACCACCCCTCGGGATAGAGCTGCACACTCCAGTACCGGGCATCGGGGATCTCGGTCTCGATCACCAACGCATCATCCGGACCGAGATCCCAGAAGCAGAAGCCGTAGCGAGCGGCGGCCAGACCCTTCTCCAGCGCGAACGAACCGCGGAACGAGTTGTCGTCGCGCAGCGCCCGCTCGTCGAGCATGTAGCGGTTCCAGTACTCCATCGAACGCTCCACCCCGCGGGCGGCGTCGTCGACCTTGGCGGCGAAGTCCTCGGCGCCGACGCGGGGCAGATGATCGGGACCGTCGAGGCACTCGATGGTGAACATCGCCGGCTCGAGTTCGCGCCAGTCGAAGTAGTACTCGCGGATCGAACACATCACCGCGCCGTCAGGGATGGGCAACCATCCCGGTTCGGTGCCGTCACCGCCGAGCAGGATCTCGAAGTCGGCGCCCTCGACGATGCCGAGATCCGACGCGTTGTGCTCGGCCAGAGTGCCCCACTTCTCTTGGTGCATGAACCCGGCCCGCATGGCGAGGATGAACTCCTCGCACGCGTGCATACGACCACGGATGCGATAGCGCAACGCCGGATCGATGCGGGCGTGCCGATAGACGTTGTCGGCGTTGGGTCCACCCCACTGGGTGACGAGGTCGTTCTGACGCATGAAGAACGGCCGGCGGGCATCGGGATACCCCACGGCCCACCCGAGCCAGCACAACACCTGATCGGCCAGATGGTCGAAGCCCTCGGCCCGCACCGACGCATCAGCCGGGAAGGGCTCGGCCAGCAGTGACGCGCCCACCGCGTCGAGACGGGAGCAGAACTCACTCCATGCCCGAAGTTCGATCGAGGTCGGTTCGATCGAGGTCGGTTCGCTCCCGCTCATGTCGGTCTCCTTCACTTCGGGAGTCGGCTGGCGGCTCGGATGTTGGAGCGCACGCAGATGCCGGTGAGGTTGGATGCAAGGTCGGAGGCCAACCAGCACACGGTGGCGGCCACCTCCTCGGGTTGCGAGAGTCGGGCCAGGTCGAGATCGGCGACGTGGGCGGCGATCCCACCGGGTTGGGTCTCGAGGTAGGCGACGAGCGGCGCCGTCTCGGTGGGTCCGGGGGTCACGGCGTTGGCCCGGATGCCGTGCCGGCCGTACTCGGTGGCCACCGTCTCCATGAGGTTGATGACCGCGGCCTTCGCCGCGGCGTAGCCGCCGAGGTTGTAGTGACCGCCGATGCCGGCACCCGACGACATCGACACGATCGATCCCCCACCGCTGGCCACCATGTGGGGCAGCACCGCCCGGGTGGCGAAGAACACCGAATCCAGCGTGGTCGCCTGCACGAAGCGCCAGTCCTCGTCGGTGATGTCGCCCAGCAGTCCCGAACGCGACACCCCCACGTTGTTGTAGAGCACGTCGATGCGCCCGTGCTCGGCCGCCGCTCCGTCGACCCAGGCCCGCACGTAGGCGGGATCCGACATGTCGCCCGACGATCCCTCGGCAGTCGCACCGAGCGCCCGCACCTCGGCCAGCACGGCGTCATAGGCGTCGGCCCGCAGGTCGTTGAGCCACAGCGTGGCTCCTTCACGGGCGAACCGGTGGGCCACCGCCCGACCGATCCCGGCGCCGCACCCGCTGATGAGGGCGACCTTGTCGTCGAGCATGCCTGCCATCGGATCAGCATCCCCCATCGATCGGGCCGTGTCGATCAGTTCGACGGGATGATCGAGGCGAAGTACGCGATCGTCGGAACCAGACCGTCGCGCAGCGACATCCGGGGTTCCCATCCCAACTCGGTACGGGCCCGGGTGAGGTCGGGTCGACGCACCTTGGGGTCGTCGAGGGGCAACGGCTCGTGGACGATGCGCGAATTCGAACCCGTCAGTTCGATCACCAGTTCGGCCAGGGTGAGCATGTCGAACTCACCGTCGTTGCCGATGTTCACCGGACCGTCCACCGCGGAGTCGAGCAGTGCCAGCAGTCCGTCGATCTCATCGTCCACGTAGCAGAACGACCGCGTCTGTCGACCATCGCCGTACACGGTGAGGTCGCGGCCGGTGAGTGCCTGCACGATGAAGTTGGAGACCACGCGTCCGTCGTCGGGGCGCATGAGCGGTCCGTAGGTGTTGAAGACGCGCGCCACCCGCACGTCGAGACCATGGGTGCGGGCATAGGCGTAGGTGAGGGCCTCGGCGTAGCGCTTGGCCTCGTCGTACACACTGCGCACGCCGATGGGATTGACGTTGCCCCAGT
>JBJTGD010000356.1:0-8147 GCA_046093735.1 Acidimicrobiia bacterium
CCGCACGCCGACCCAAGCGCTCATGACCGCCAGCCAGCAGTTCCCGCAGAAGCTCTACGAGCAGGCCGCGGCGAACGAGTCGGCGGGTGCAGCCGGTGGTTCGTCGGCTCCCAATGACGACGAGGTCGTGGCCATCGGTGCTGCGGTGCAGGCCGGCGTCCTCAAGGGCGAGGTCAAGGACGTGCTCCTGCTCGACGTCACGCCGCTGTCGCTGGGCATCGAGACCAAGGGTGGCGTCATGACCAAGCTCATCGAGCGCAACACCACCATCCCCACCCGTCGCACCGAGGTGTTCACCACCGCGGACGACAACCAGCCGTCGGTCGAGATCCACGTGCTGCAGGGTGAGCGGGAGATGGCGCAGTTCAACAAGACGCTCGGCAAGTTCCAGTTGGTCGATCTGCCACCGGCGCCGCGCGGCATGCCGCAGATCGAGGTCACCTTCGACATCGATGCCAACGGGATCGTGCACGTGTCGGCCAAGGACCGTGCCACCAACAAGGAGCAGTCCATGACCATCACCGGTCAGTCCTCGCTGTCCAAGGACTCGATCGATCAGATGGTGAAGGACGCCGAGGCCCATGCCGAGGAGGACCGCAAGCGTCGTGAGGAGGCCGATGTGCGCAACACGGCCGACACGCTCGTGTACCAGACGGAGAAGTTGCTCAAGGAGCAGGGCGACAAGATCTCGGCTGAGGAGAGGGAGAACGTCGAGTCGAAGTTGGCGGAGTTGAAGACCGCCATCGCCGGCTCCGACATGGATGCCATCCGCACGGCGACCGAAGCGCTCATGACCGCCAGCCAGCAGTTCACGCAGAAGCTCTACGAGCAGGCCGCGGCGAACGAGTCGGCGGGTGCAGCCGGTGGTTCGTCGGCTCCCAATGACGACGAGGTCGTGGATGCCGAGATCGTCGACGACGAGGCCAAGTGTTGTCGGGCCCCGAAGGCGTGTCGGACGAGCAGTTCTCGTCCGACACGATCGACGACGAGTTCCTCGAGGCCGCAGCTGGTGGCGAGCAGGGATTCGACCCCGAGGTCACGGGTGACGGTGATGTCGTCGATCTCGCTGCTCTCATCGCCGAGCGCGACGAGTACCGAGACACGATGCTCCGGCTGAAGGCCGAGTTCGACAATCACCGCAAGCGCGTGGCCCGTGAGGCCGACGAACTGCGGGCCCGGGCCAACGAAAACCTGGCTGAGAAGTTGATCCTCGTGCTCGATGCGTGCGATGCCGCCATCGGCCACGGCGCCACCGATGTCGAACCGATCGCCAAGATGCTCGTCGATCTGCTCGAGGCCGACGGTCTCGTGCGGCTGGCGCCACTCGACGAACCGTTCGATCCCAACCTCCACGAGGCGGTGTTGCACGAGGAGGGCGATGGTGGCGAGTCGATCGTGATCGAGACCCTTCGCACCGGCTACCAGTGGAAGAGCCGCGTGCTCCGCCCGGCCATGGTGAAGGTGAGGGGATAGCGGTGGCCCCTCAGCGCGAGTGGTTCGAGAAGGACTACTACTCCGTTCTCGGTGTGTCGTCGACGGCGACACCGAAGGAGATCACACGCGCCTACCGGAAGCTGGCCCGCGAGTTGCATCCGGATGCCAAGCCGGGTGATGCCGCCGCCGAGGAACGGTTCAAGGAGGTGTCGGCCGCCTACGACGTCGTGGGTGACGAGACCAAACGAGCCGAGTACGACGAGGTCCGACGCATGGGCCCCATGGCCGGCGCTGGTTTCGGTGGTCCCGGCGGTTTCGGTGGCCCGGGTGGTGCGACGTTCGACTTCGAGGGCGCCGATCTCGGTGATCTCCTCGGCGGACTGTTCGGAGGCGGTGGTCGACGAGGTCACCGCAATCGGCCGCGTGGTCCCCAGCGTGGCGCCGATCTCGAGTCGGAGTACCACGCCTCGTTCCGCGATGCCGTCGCCGGTTTCGAGACGTCGTTGCATCTGACGTCCGACGCTGCGTGCTCGACCTGTCGCGGGTCGGGTTCCAAGCCCGGCACGGCGCCGGTGGCCTGCGCGCAGTGCGGTGGTCGGGGCGTGCTCGATGACAACCAGGGGATGTTCTCGTTTTCCTCACCCTGTCCTTCGTGCGCCGGTGCCGGCCAGGTCATCACCGATCCGTGCACCGACTGCCGGGGCACCGGTGTCACCAAGCGCTCCCGCGAGGTGAAAGTCCGCATCCCGGCCGGCGTCGCCGACGGACAGCGCATCCGCCTCAAGGGTCGCGGGGCGGCCGGACGCAATGGCGGACCGGCCGGTGACCTGTATGTGATCGTGCATGTCGCAGCCGACACCGTCTTCGGTCGCGACGGACGCAACCTCACCTTGTCGGTGCCGATCTCGTTCACCGAGGCGGCGTTGGGGACCGACCTCACCGTCCCCACCCTCGACGGCAAGACGGTCACGTTGAGGATTCCGGCGGGCACGCCGTCGGGGAAGGTCTTCCGCGTCAAGGGCCGGGGCGTCGCCACCGCCAAGTCCACCGGCGACCTGCTCGTCACCGTGCAGGTCTCGGTCCCGGCCGAGCTCACCGACGAACAGCGTGAGGCCCTCGAGTCGCTGGCCGACACGTTGCCCTCCGCTCCTCGTGAACATCTGGGGGTCGCATGAGTCCCGTGCCCGACGAGACGGCGCGCGTGCGCGCCGTCTACATCATCTCGGTGGCCGCCGAACTGGCCGGTGTGCACCCCCAGACACTCCGCATCTATGAGCGCAAGGGTCTACTGGAGCCGGCTCGCACCACCGGTGGCTCGCGTCGCTACAGCGAGGCCGACATCGCCCACCTGCGCCGCATCCAGGAACTCACCGACGAGGGCCTGAACCTCGCCGGAGTGAAGCGGGTGCTCGAACTCGAGGCCCGCATCGCCGACCTCGAGGCCGCCCTCCATCGGACCCGGTCCGAGGCGGTCACCGCCGTCGACGAGGCCCACCGCACCCATCGACGTGACCTCGTCCCCCTGCGCCAGGCCGTCGCCCCTCTCGACGAGGCGGCCCGGATCCTGCGACGCCTGACCGAGTCCTGAGACATGGCAGTCCCGGCCGGCGCCGACGCCGAAGCCGACAGGGAATGAAGTTGAGTGTCTCATTGTTAACTTTGACTGGCGCCTGACGCAGGCCGCCAGAGACAGGAAGAACACCGCATGGCCCTCGATCCGAACCGTTGGACCCTCAAGACCTCCGAGGCCCTGAACCAGGCCGTTGCCGACGCCCGGTCCGCCTCCAACCCCGAAGTCACCCCCGATCATCTCGTACTGGCCCTGCTCGGCCAGTCCGAAGGCGTCGTCCTGCCCGTGCTGCAGAAGATGGGTGTGGCGCCCATGACCCTGCGCAACGCGGCCGCCGAAGCCGTCGCCGCCCTGCCCAAGGCCTACGGCGGGGAGTCCCGCATCGGTCGCGAACTGACCGAGATCATGGACCGCGCCGACGCCGAGCGTCTCGAGCTCCATGACGAGTACCTCTCCACCGAGCATCTCCTGCTGGCGCTGGCCGATCGATTGGGGTTGTCCCGCGACGATCTCCTCCTGGCCCTGGTCGAGGTGCGTGGCTCGCATCGGGTCACCTCCCAGAATCCCGAGGATCAGTACCAGGCCCTGGAGAAGTACGGACAGGACCTCACCGAGCGCGCCCGTGAGGGCCGGATCGATCCGGTGATCGGTCGCGACGAGGAGATCCGTCGGGTCATCCAGGTGCTCAGTCGACGCACCAAGAACAACCCCGTGCTCATCGGTGAACCCGGCGTGGGCAAGACCGCCATCGTCGAGGGTCTGGCTCGACGCATCGTGGAGGGTGATGTGCCCGAGTCGTTGCGCAACAAGCGACTCATCTCGTTGGACCTCGGTTCGATGGTGGCGGGCGCCAAGTACCGCGGCGAGTTCGAGGAGCGACTGAAGGCCGTGCTCAAGGAGATCACCGACGCCGAGGGCGAGGTCATCACCTTCATCGACGAGATGCACACCGTCGTGGGCGCCGGTGCATCCGAGGGCGCCATGGACGCCGGCAACATGCTCAAGCCGCTCCTGGCCCGCGGGCAACTGCGACTCATCGGTGCCACCACGCTCGACGAGTATCGCAAGTACATCGAGAAGGACCCGGCGCTTGAGCGTCGCTTCCAGCAGGTCTTCGTGGATCAACCCGGCGTCGAGGACACCATCGCCATCCTGCGCGGACTCAAGGAGCGCTACGAGGTGCACCACGGCGTGCGCATCCAGGACGCCGCGTTGGTGAGCGCAGCGGTGCTCTCCGATCGCTATCTCACCGGACGGTTCCTGCCGGACAAGGCCATCGACCTCGTCGACGAAGCGGCGTCGAAGTTGCGCATCGAGATCGACTCGCTCCCCACCGAGATCGACGTGGTGGAGCGACGCATCCGTCAGTTGGAGATCGAACGCGTCGCCCTGGCCAAGGAGACCGACACGCCGTCGATCGAACGCCTCGCCACCCTCGACGAAGAACTGGCCAACCTGCGTGAGCAGTCGGCCGGCATGAAGGCCCATTGGCAGTCGGAGCGCGACGCCATCGATCGCATCCGCGAACTGAAGGAGTCGCTCGAGCACCGTCGCGGTGAACTGGATCGTGAGACCGATCTGGAGAAGGCGGCCGAGATCCGTTACGGAGTGCTGCCCGATCTGGAACGACAGATCGCCGACGCCTCGAAGGTGCTCGACGAACTGCAGGCCACCCAACGCATGTTGAAGGAGGAGGTTGACTCCGAGTACATCGCCGAGGTCATCAGTCGTTGGACCGGTGTGCCGGTGAGTCGGCTGATGGAGGGCGAGATGGCCAAGCTCGTCCGTCTCGAGGATGTTCTCCATGAGCGTGTTGTCGGGCAGGACGATGCCGTCACCGCCGTGGCCAATGCCATTCGCCGCAGCCGCGTCGGACTCTCCGACCCGAACCGACCGATCGGTTCATTCCTGTTCCTCGGGCCGACCGGCGTCGGCAAGACCGAACTCGCCCGTTCATTGGCCGACTTCCTGTTCGACGACCAGCGGGCGATGGTCCGCATCGACATGAGTGAGTACATGGAGAAGCACTCCGTGTCCCGTCTCATCGGCGCGCCTCCGGGTTACGTGGGCTACGACGAGGGTGGCCAGTTGACCGAGGCAGTGCGCCGCCGGCCCTACGCCGTCGTGCTGCTCGACGAACTGGAGAAGGCGCACCCGGATGTGTTCAACATCCTCCTGCAACTCCTCGACGACGGTCGTCTCACCGATGGGCAGGGTCGCACGGTCGACTTCACCAATGTCGTGCTCATCATGACGTCGAACCTCCCGGGTGACCCCCGCCAACACCTCAAGCCCGAGTTCGTGAACCGGATCGACGACATCGTCCAGTTCCGGGCCCTGACCGAGGCCGACCTCACCCACATCGTCGACATCCAGTTGCAGGGTCTCATCGATCGTCTGGCCCAGCGACGCATGACGCTGGAGGTCACATCGGCAGCCAAGGCCAAGTTGGCGGCCGACGGATTCGATCCAGCCTTCGGTGCCCGTCCGCTCAAGCGGGTCATCCAACGGGAGATCGCCGACGCCCTGGCGCTGGCCATCCTCGAGGGGACCTACGGCGAGGGCGACACGGTGATCGTCGACGTGGGTGACGACGGCTCGCTGCAACTGCGCTGAGGAAACCGTCTCGTCCGGTCCGACCGGCGGGCGGTAACGTCGGTCGGTTCCTCCAGCAGGGAGTCCGCCGTGTCAGCAACCGTCGTCGTCGGCACCCAGTGGGGTGACGAGGGCAAGGGCAAGTTCACCGATCTGTTCGCCCGGGACGCCGACATGGTCGTGCGCTACCAGGGTGGCCACAACGCTGGTCACACCCTCGTGGTCGACGGGCAGTCGTTCAAGTTGCAGCTGGTGCCGAGCGGGATCCTGTACCCGCACATCGTGCCCGTGATCGGCAACGGCGTGGTGGTCGATCCCCGCGTGCTCATCTCCGAACTCGACATGCTCGAGTCCCGCAACATCGACACCTCGAAATTGCGCATCAGCGGCAACGCCCATCTGATCCTCCCGTACCACCAGGAGATCGACAAGCTCACCGAACGTCGGCTGGGCAAGAACAAGGTGGGCACGACCAAGCGCGGCATCGGTCCGGCCTATGCCGACAAGGCGGCGCGTGTTGGTCTGCGGGTGCAGGATCTCCTCGATCCATCGATCTTTCGGCAGAAGCTCGATGGGGTCCTCAAGGAGAAGAACTCGATGTTCGCCAAGGTGTTCAACCAGTTGCCGTTGAATGCCGATGTGATCGCCGCCGAGTACCTCGAAGGGTGTGCACCCCGACTGGCGCCCATGATCGGGGACACCGTGAATCTCGTCCACGAGTTCCTCGAGGACGGTCGCAACGTGCTGCTGGAGGGCGCGCAGGCCACCTTCCTCGACCTCGATCACGGCACGTATCCGTTCGTGACCTCCTCGAACCCGATCGCCGGGGGTGCGTGTGTCGGGGCCGGCATCGGACCCCGCTACATCGATCGCGTGGTCGGCATCGCCCAGGCCTACACGACCCGGGTCGGTGCCGGTCCGTTCCCGACGGAACTGCACGACGAGATCGGTGATGCGCTCATCGACATCGGTCACGAGTACGGCACCAACACCGGTCGTCGCCGGCGCACAGGCTGGTTCGATGCGGTGATGCTCCGTCATGCGGTGAGGCTCAATTCGTTGTCGGAGGTCGCACTCACCAAGCTCGACGTCTTCGACACCTTCGAGTCCATCAAGGTGTGCACGGCCTACGAACTCGAGGGAGAGACGTACACGCGTCTGCCGTACCACCAGTCGGTGCTGCACAAGGTCACGCCGGTCTACACCGAGTTCCCCGGCTGGAAGTGCGACATCTCGGGCGTGACGTCCCGCGCTGATCTCCCGGCCGAGGCCGAGGCCTACGTGGCGTTTCTGGAGCAACAGATCGGTGTGCCGATCGGTCCGGTCGGTGTCGGTCCCGGTCGGGACCAGTGGCTCGACTTCCGGGCGTGAATCGCCGATGAGGGTCTGCGTCGTCGGCGCCGGCGGTCGCGATCATGCGTTGGCGGAGGTGCTGCGTCGTCACCACGACGTGGTCGTCACTCCCGGCAACCCGGGCATTCCCGGATCGACGAGCGAGCCGGCCACGGCGATCGCTGCCGATCTGTACGTGATCGGTCCCGAGGCGCCGTTGGTCGCCGGACTGGCCGATGAACTCCGTGCTGCTGGTCGGTTGGTGTTCGGGCCGGGGGCCGACGGGGCCCGACTCGAAGGGTCCAAGGCGTGGATGAAGGAGGTGCTGGTCGACGCCGGGGTACCCACGGCGCGCCACGGCACCTTCACCGACGTCGACCCGGCCTTCGCCTTCCTCGACACCCTCGATGGTCTCTATGTCGTGAAGACCGACGGACTCGCCGCTGGCAAAGGTGTGGTGGTCACCACCTCGCTCGACGAGGCCCGCGACGCAGTGCGCGACTACCTGTCCGGTGCGGCGTTCGGTGACGCCGGTCGCACTCTGGTGATCGAGGAGGGCCTCACCGGTCCCGAACTGTCGGTCTTGGCGGTGTGCGATGGCCATCGGGCCGTCGCGCTGGCGCCGGCCCAGGACTTCAAGCGGGTGGGTGATGGTGACGACGGTCCCAACACCGGGGGCATGGGCGCCTACTCGCCGGGGCCGGGGGCCGAGACGTCGGTGATCGAGACGGTGATGCGCGTCGGCGTCGTGCCGACGCTCGCTGCGCTGCGGGCCAAGGGCATCGACTACCGCGGCGTGCTCTACGCCGGACTCATGCTCACGCCCACCGGTCCGAAGATGCTCGAGTACAACGTGCGCTTCGGCGATCCCGAGACGCAGGTGGTGTTGCCTCGTCTCACCAGCGACCTCGGTGACCTGCTGGCCTCGGCCGCCGCCGGTTCGCTCGGCGACTCCCCGACCTTCGTCGACGGCGCCGCCGTGACCGTCGTGTGCGCCGCCGAGGGGTACCCCCGCGAGATCCGCACCGGTGATCGCATCGAGGGTCTCGATGCTGCTCGGGCCGTGCCCCGCGCCATGGTGTTCTGCGCCGGCGTCGGCGCCGGTCCCGACGGCGCCCTCGTCACCGCCGGAGGCCGGGTGCTGACGGTGACGGGGATGGGTGCGTCACTGGCCACGAGATTCGGGCAACTGCGGCATACGCAGTCTCGCGGGCGG
>JBJTGD010000357.1:0-3394 GCA_046093735.1 Acidimicrobiia bacterium
GCCACATCGAGGGCGCACTGCATGTACCGATGTCGGACACATCGGAGAACCCATGGGCCCGGAGCAGGCTGGAGGCGATCGCCGAGCGGTACCCGCCGGCATAGTGGACGACGGTCGGCTTCGTCGGATCGAGTTCGTCGAGACAGCGGAGCAGTTCCGGGAGGCCGATGGCGGAAGCACCCGGGATCATCCCCAGTGCCCTCTCGCCCGGGTTGCGCACATCGACCACGACGAGATCGCGCACCGTGGCCAGGCGATCGGCGAACTGATCAACCGAGAGTCGGGAGAGTCGGGTCACGTGCTCGGGGTGGGCCACGAAGGCAGCGATGGGATCGTCGAGCGCACCGATGATGTTGTCGAACCCGATCCGGGCCAGACGCGTCCGGGCCTCGGCCTCCGTTCCCGGTTCGCACACGAGGATGATGGGAGTGCCGGGCTCCATGACCTCGCCGACGTACTCGGCGAACCGACCGCCGAGACCGACGTTGATCGAACCGCGAAGGTGTCCGGCGGCGAACATCAAGTCGTCCCGGGAGTCGATGACCACGGCTCCCCCGGCCCGATGGGCCAGCACCTCTTCGAGCGGAAGGGGCCGGACCGCTACGTCCTCGGTGAGCAGCGCGTGCGTTTCTCGGTTCCGTGTGGCGGCGAAGAGGAAGTACAGCGGTGCGACCGATTGCCCCTGGGTGACGGCGTCGACGAAGTCCTCGACCACCATCGGTTGCAGGGCGTAGTTGGAGCGACGCTGTTCGCCGATGGTCGATGTCGTCTAGGTGGAGAGGTTCTTCCCGCAGGCCGATCCGGCTCCGTGGGCCGGGAACACGCGTGTGTCGTCGGGAAGGACGAGCAACTTGGTGTGCAACTACCGTTGGAGGTCACGAGCCATGTCGGTGGCATCGTGGCCGACGGCCGACAGCAGGTCGGGTCGACCGACGTCGCCGATGAACAACGTGTCGCCGGTGAGGACGCCGTAGGGATCGTCGGTCGGTCCGTCGGGTCGGATGACGATGCAGATCGATTCCGGCGTGTGCCCCGGGGTCTCGAGGATCTCGAGGTCAACGGTGCCGAGCGAGATGTGTGCCCCGTCGCCGAGGGTCTCGACGGGACGCACGGGTCACGAGGTCGGCGATGGGCTCAATCGGAACGTACCCGGACTCGGAGATCTGTCAAGGATTATTGAGTGAACTGCAAGCGACGAAGTTCACGACTCTCTCTCGACCACGGCCTTGATGCGCTCGAGGGTCGTACGCATGCCCTCTCGATTGGTCCTGCCCCGGGACCAACCCATCAGGGTCCAGTAGATCTTCAGGGGGAGTCGGGGCGCGAGTTCGAAGTACTCGGTGACATCGGTACCGCCGCCGGGCGCATCGGCCAATCGATAGCCCCAGGCGATCATGGGCTTCTTGTCGGGCTTGCCCACCGAGAAGGCGAACTCCTCGCCGGGCACGCAGGCAGTGACGAAGGCCGGCGACCAGTACACAGGACCGCGACCGTTGCGCTTCACGTGACCGCGAAACCTGACGCCGACGGCCGGTCCGGTGGCCCCGTCGAGCCACTCGCCCTCGAACGTCTCCGGACTGAACTCGCCGATGCGGGTCACGTCACTGACCAACTCCCACACCGCCGATCGGGGTGCGTTCATGTGGACGGTGACCGAATCTCCGAGTTTCATGGCCGAAGCCTAGGTGCGACTCAGGTTCCCCTCGCCATGTTGGCGAACTTCGTGTAGTGGTCGAGGAACGCCAGCCGCACCATGCCGGTGGGACCGTTGCGATGCTTGCTCACCAGGATCTCGGCCGTTCCCCGTTCCGTCGACTCCAGGTTGTAGACCTCGTCGCGGTAGATGAACATCACGACGTCGGCGTCCTGTTCGATGCTGCCACTTTCGCGAAGGTCGGCGAGCATCGGCCGCTTGTCGGCGCGCATCTCCAACTGTCGTGACAACTGGGAGAGCGCCACGACCGGAGTCTGCAGTTCGCGGGCGAGGATCTTGAGCCCACGGGAGATCTCCGACACCTCCACCTGACGGTTCTCCGCATTCGACCGACCGGTCATGAGCTGGAGGTAGTCGACGACGATGAGTCCGAGATCACCGAGGCGCGAGCGCAGACGACGGGCCTTGGAGCGGATCTCCATGATGGTGACGTTGGGGTTGTCGTCGATCCAGATCGGGGCGTCGGCCAGTCGACCGGTGGCATGGGCGATCTTCCCCCAGTCGGCCTCGCTCAACTGACCGGTACGGACATTGCGCGAGTTCACCCGGGCCTCGGCACACAACAGGCGCTGGGTGAGTTCCAGTTGGCCCATCTCCAGCGAGAACACGAGCACCGGTCGACCCGTCTCGATGGCGGCGTTGCTGGCCATCGACAGCGCCAGTGCGGTCTTGCCCATCGACGGACGAGCCCCGACGACGTAGAGCGCGTTGGGCTGCAGTCCCGACAGCAACTCGTCGAGGTCGTAGAAGCCGGTGGGGAGCCCGGTGATGCGCTGCCCACGGTTGACCACCTCCTCGAGATGGTCGAGGTTGTCATGGAGCAGATCCGAGAGCGGGGCCATGGTGTCGGTCGTGCGACGTTGCGCGACCTCGAACACCATGGCCTCGGCCTGGTCGACGGTCTTGGTGACGTCGTCAGGCAGGCCGTAGGACATCTCGGCTATCTCCCCGGCCACACCGATGAGTCGCCGAAGGAGTGCGTGCTCCTCGATGATCCGCGCGTACCTCGACGCGCTGGACACCGCCGGCGTCGCCGCCTGGAGGGTGACGAGGGTGGCCGGACCACCGACGGCAGCGAGCAGACCGGCCCGACGAAGCTCCTCGGCCACGGTCACCGGATCGGCTGGCTCGCCGATCGCCGAGAGCGAGGTGATGGCATCGAAGATGTGGCCGTGGGCCGGCTTGTAGAAGTTGTCCGAGTTCAGGACCTCGGAGGCGATGGAGATCGCCTCCTTGGACAGCAGCATCGCTCCCAGCAACGACTCCTCGGCCTGGAGATTGTGGGGCGGCACTCGACCCGGCCCCATACCGACCGACGCCGCACGCGACGAACGCATGGGAGGGGACGGGGGTTCGATCGGTCCCGGATCATCGGGGTCGGGTTCAGGGGGTTCGAGATCAGTCATGACCCATGCACTCTCCCCCGATCGGGCTGGGGATCGCTAGAAGGACAACCCCGTGGATGAACCCCCGACCACCTGTGGACGACCTGTGGACGACCACATCCGATGCCGTCCGCGACAGCGCCCGTCCCCAACGGAACGGGCGCATTTGTCCATGTCCAGTGCAGCCGCGTGCCCATGGCACGACGGTACCGAGGGCCTGTGACGGCCCACCCCGGGCCCCAGCCTGTGGATCACCACCCCTTCGTCCACAACGGCTGTGGACGAAGGGATCGGG